>JBBTPF010000260.1:0-5852 GCA_038066295.1 Candidatus Methylomirabilota bacterium
CTCGCGGAGGTCGTAGCCGGTGATCTCCATCACGCGGTGATCGGGGCAGCGCCACGCCCCCGCCGTCGGCCCGTCACCGCCCGCGACGACGACGCTCTTCGCTCCCGGCAGGATGTCCTCGGGCCGCCAGCCTTCCGGGACTTTGGCGCGGAATGCTTCGACCGTGGCGATGCCGACGACACGCGCGCCCGCCTTCCTGCCGGCGGCTTTGACCTGCTCCTCGCGCGTCATGGCGGCCCCTAGGATAATCCGCTCCGGTATAATCCGCCCGTCATGAATTTCGACGCGCTGCGCGCGAGCACGCTGCCCGGCCTGCTCGTCGAGCGCGCGCGCACCCGGACGCAGCGCGTCGCCTTCCGCGCGAAGGAGCTCGGGGTCTGGCGCGAGACGACGTGGGGCGAGTTCGCCGAGCGCGTCGAGGCTTTGGCGCTCGGGCTCGCGCGCGAGCACGGCGTGGCGCGCGGCGGGACGGTCGCGATCGTCGGCAACCCGTGCCCCGAGTGGACCATCGCCGACCTGGCCGCGCAGGCGCTCGGCGCGATCACCTACGGCATCTATCCGACGAGCTCGCCGAGCGAGGTGCGCTATCTCCTCCGGCACGGCGGCGCCTCGGTCGTCGTCGCCGAGGACCAGGAGCACCTCGACAAAGTCCTCGCGGTGCTCGACGAGTGCCCGGGCGTCAGGGTGGTGCTGGTCATCGACACGCGCGCCCTCTTCATGTACCGGGATGCGCGCGTGCGGCCGCTCAGCGACGTCGAGCGCGTCGGGCGCGAGGCGCGCGGCGCTGAGCGCGGCGCCCTCGAGCGCTTCGCCGCCTCCGTCTCTCCCGACGATCCGGCGACGATCATCTACACGTCGGGGACGACGGGGCCGCCGAAGGGCGCACTCTACCACCACGGCCCGCATCTGGCCGCCTGCGCCAACATCCTCGCCCACTACCCGGTCTTGACGGCCGGCGAGCAGCGGATCGTCGCGATGCTGCCGCTCTGCCACACCATGGGGAGAGATCTGGCCATCACGATGCCGCTCATCGCGGAGGTCGTGCCGCATTACCCCGAGTCCGTGGACGCGTTCGCCGAGGCACTCTACGAGATCCAGCCGACGTTCGTCTTCACGGTGCCGCGGTACCTCCAGAAGTTCGCCGCGCATCTCCTGGTCGGGATCGACGCGGGCTCGCCTATCAAACGCGCGGCGTACGGCGCCGCGATAGCCGTCGGGCGCCGGGCCGCCGCTCAGCGCTGGCGCGGTCGCCCCTCCGCGCTCGTCGCGCTGGGCGCCGTCGCGGCCCGGCAGCTCGTCTTCCGCTGGCTCCTCGAGAAGGCAGGGTTCGCGCGGACGCGGCTCGTTATCTCGAGCGGCGCGCCGCTCCCGCCCGCGGTCGCGACGCTCTGGCAGGCGTGGGGCGTGAACGTCTGCGAGGCGTACGGCCAGACGGAGACGGGCGGCGCGCTCATCTCCGGCCAGCGGGGGCCCTTCCCCCGGCCGGGCGACGTCGGCGTGCCCGCGCCGAACATGGAGGTCCATCTGGGACCCGACGGCGAGATCCTCGTCGCGACCAAGGAGTTCTTCGGCGGCTACTGGCGCGATGCCGAGGCGACGCGCGCCCTCTACGCTGACGGGCGGCAGGTGACGGGCGACGTCGGCGAGTGGACGGCGTCGCACGCGCTCCGGCTCGTGGACCGGAAAAGGGATATCTTGATCACCGCCGGCGGGAAGAACGTGAGCCCCTCGCAGATCGAGAGCCGGCTGCGGGCGAGCCCCTACGTCAGCGAGGCTGCGATCTTCGGCGACGGGCGCAAGTACCTCGTCGCCCTCCTCGAGCTGGACGGCGAGACCGTCGCCGAGTGGGCGCGCGAGCGCGGCCTCGTCCACACGGGCTACGCCTCGCTCGTGCAGCACCCGGAGGTCGTCCGGCTGATCGAGGGCGAGGTGGCGCGGGCGAACGCCGATCTCACGCGGGTCGAGCAGGTGAAGGCGTTCCGGCTGCTGCCGCGCGAGCTCGACCCGGAGCAGGAGGGCGAGCCGGTCACGCCGACGCGAAAGGTGAAGCGGAGGCTCATGGCCGAACGGTACGGGGCCCTGGTCGAGTCCATGTACGGTAGCGACGAGGAACGGCGGATCGCCGCCGAGGTGGCCGCACTCACACGGGAGGATTGAAATGCTCAAGCTTCTCCGCGTTGCCTTCGCAGTGCTGCTCGCCGTCGCCGCCGTCGCGACGCCGGCCCTCGCCCAGGAGGTCTACCGCATCGGCATGAGCGCGGCGATCACCGGCCGCGCCGCGGCGGGCTACGCGCCCACGTACGAGGCGTACAAGGCCTACTTCAAGCGCGTCAACGACGCCGGCGGCATCAACGGCCGCAAGGTCGAGATCGAGTACGAGGACGACCGCGGCGAGCCCCAGCGCGCCGCCGCGGGGGCAAAGAAGCTCGCGGAGAACTCGATCCTCATGGTCAATGCCTCGATCTCGGCGACGTACAAGCCCCTCATGACCGAGGCGGAGACGAGCAAGGTCCCGCTCCTCTTCGGCGGCGGCGTGTGCCCGCGCGAGGCGTTCCCGCCGGCCAACCCGCTCATCTTCTGCTCGACCTCGTTCGGCTCGAACTGGGACATCCGCTTCGCGCTCGGCTTCATTAAAGAGCAGTCGGGCGGGAAGAAGGTGAAGATCGGCTTCGCGGCGCAGGACATCCCGCTCTCGCGGATCGAGCTCGAGGGCGCGGAGAAGCTCGCGAAGGAGATGGGCTTCGACACGATCCCCGTCGTCGTCGTTCCCGGCGCCGCCCCCGACTTCGGGCCGTTCGCGCAGAAGTTCAAGGATGCCGGGGCCGACTGGGTCTTCGCGTGGGCGCCCTGGCCCGTCGAGATCGGCGTGTTCGAATCTCTCCAGCGCATCGGCTGGAAGGGCAGCTACCTCCTTTACGGCCACCAGCAGACGCAGGACGAGCTGGCCCGCCTCAAGGCGCCGAACCTCAACGCCTTCGGCGGCAACGCGCTCTTCATCGAGAACCTGCCGATCCATTCGGAGATCGCCGGTCTCGTGAAGGGCCAGACGACGCACCCGGCGCACTACATGGCCGAGGGGTGGGTGTCCGCGATGGTCCTCGAGGCCGCGCTGAAGAAATGCGGCTGGCCCTGCACCCGCGAGAAGATCGCCGCGGCCATGGCGACGGTGAGCGTGGACACGCGCGGGCTCCGCGGCGGGCCGATCGAATGGACCGCCGACAACCACTACCGGAAGTCCACCTGGTACAAGGTCTACCGTTGGGATCCGGCGAAGAACGGCATCGTGTCGGTCGGCGGCTGGACCAGGCTCGACGTGAAGTAACTCGATGGCCCAAGTCGTCGCGACCACGATCGTCGTCGCGAGCCTCTACGCGCTCCTCGGCGCCGGCTACGTGCTGGTCTACCGCGCCTCGCGCGTCCTGAACCTCGCGCAGGGCGACATGCTCACGCTCGGCGGGTACCTGCTCTTCGCCGTCACGGCGGCAGTCGGGGGCGCGCCCGCGCTCTCGATCCCGCTCGCGGCGGCGCTCGCCGCGCTCGCGGGCTTCGTCATCTACCGGCTCCTGATGCGCCCGATGGCGGGCCATCCGATCTTCGCCGCGGTCCTCGTCACGGTCACGCTCGGCATCCTCCTGCGCGCGGCGATCGTGCTCGTCTTCACCGACCGGATCCGCCATCCGCTGCCGATGCTCGGGCTCTCGAACCCGCCGCGCCACCTGCCGGGGGGCGCGGTCGTCTCGACGTTCGACTTGTTCACGGTGGCAACGGCGGCAGCACTGTTCCTCGGGCTCTTCCTCTTTCTGCGCCTCTCGCCCCTCGGCATCCAGATGCGCGCCGCCGGCGAGAAGGCGCTGCTCGCCTCGCAGCGCGGCATCGACTTCCACCTGCTGTTCGCGCTCTCCTGGGCACTGGCCGCGTTCTCCGGGGGGCTCGCGGGCATCCTCTACGCGAACAACGTGCGCCTCGAGCCCTCGCTCGACGTGCTGGGCCTGAAGGCGTTCGCCGTCGCGCTGGTCGGCGGCCTCGACAGCCTCGCGGGCGTGATCCCGGCGGCGCTGATCGTCGCCGCCGTCGAGGTGCTGACCGTCCGCTACGGCAACCCGCTCCTCTCCGATGTCTCGCCGTTCCTCTGCCTCCTCGCGATGCTGCTCGTCCGCCCCTGGGGGCTCTTCGGGACGCGCGAGGAACTGGAGCGCGTATGATGCGAAGGGCTGGACTCGTCGCGGGGCTCGTTCTCGCAATGCTCTCCGCGCCGCTCCTCACTCACGCGGAGCAGGCACGGAGGGTCCCTCTGATAGGCTTTCTCGGGGCCTCGTCCCCTTCCGCTTCCGCAACGGTGCCTTCCCGGGATGCATTTCGGGAAGGGCTCCGCGACCTCGGCTACATCGAGGGTCGGAGCGTCGTCATCGAATACCGATCGCCTGAAGGGGAGGCTGATCGCCTGCCTGCGCTCGCGGCCGAGCTTGTTCGCCTCAACGTTGACGTTCTCGTGGCAGGAGGGGGGTCGGCCGGAGCCCTCGCCGCACAGCATGCGACCGCCACGATTCCGATCGTCTTCGTATATACAGCTGATCCGGTGGAGCTCGGGCTTGTCGCGAGCCTCGCCCGGCCGGGTGGGAACATCACGGGGTTGTCTGCTCAGGGCTCCGAGTTCGTCGGGAAACTGTTGGAGCTGCTGACGCAGGCTGTCCCGCGTGTCAGGCGTGTCGCGGTGCTCGGCGATCCGGGACATCCGGCCTCCCCGATGGCTTGGCGAGAATTGGACCTCGCTGCACGAACGCTGCGTGTGGCACTTCAAGCGGCCGACGTGCGGAAGGGAGAAGAGCTCGAGAGCGCATTCTCGGCGATGACTCGAGCGCCTGTGCCCGGTGGCATCGTCGTACTGTCTCAACCCTTCACGTTCCGCAACTCCGAGCGGATCGCGAACCTCGCCGCGAAGAGCCGATTACCGGCAGTGTTCGGGTTTCCTGAGGGTGCGGCGGCGGGAGGGCTCATGGGCTATGGGCCCAACGTACGTGACACCTACCGCAGGGCCGCCACGTACGTCGACAAGATCCTCAAGGGTGCCCGGCCTGCCGACCTCCCCGTCGAGCAGCCGACGAGGTTCGAGCTGGTCGTCAGTCTCAAGACCGCGAAGGCGCTCGGGCTCACGATCCCGCAGCCGCTCCTGCTGCGGGCGGATCAGGTGATCGAGTAGTGCATCGGACGCCGCGGGCCTATGGAAACGCCAGCGTGTTCTTCAGCGCGCGCTCGACGTGTGCCATCAGGTCGGGCGTGAGGCGCCCCAGCCGCCGGACAAGGCGGCGCTTGTCCACGGCCCTGATCTGCTCGGTGACGGCCTTGGATGGAAAGGCCAGCCCGGCAGCGCCTTTCGGGATCACGGCGTGGCTTGGCGAAATGCGGGCGGTGTTCGTGGTGAGCGGGACGACGACCGCCAGCTCGGCGAAATGATTGATATTGTCATTGGACAGCACGATGACGGGCCGCGTCTTCTTGATCTCGACACCGAGCGTGGGATCGAGACGGGCGAGGAGGACGTCACCGCGCCGGACGGGGAGCACGCCGTTCCTCCTTCTCGAGGATGGCCCAGGCCTCCGCGTCGCTCAGCTCCCATTCACCAAACACGGCGCGTTCCTCTCGGGCCTCGCGGGCGGAGCGCTGCGCGTAATAGGCGCGATACTCCTCGGCTACCTTTCTCCGTTCGATCGAGTCGAGGAACGATGTGAGTACCCGGGTGATGACCCGGCTCCTGCGAGTCTTCGGGATGAGGGCGTTCGCGCGCTTCACGAGGTCCCGCGGCAGGGACACACTCACGACCGCGTATCGTCTTGGCTCTGCCGACATGGCCACCC
>JBBTPF010000261.1:0-9054 GCA_038066295.1 Candidatus Methylomirabilota bacterium
CCCGGCAGATCGGGCTGCTCGACGCCGACGGCGACGGGCGCCTCGACGGCTTCGTGGACGTGCCGGCTCCGGACGTCTATCGGCTCTTCCGCCAGCGCTCGGACGGGTCCATCGCCGTGGAGGTCTTCGCGCTGCCCGCCACGGCGGCCGCCTATGGCGAGATGGCGCGCCGCCTCGACGAGGTATCGAACCGCCAGGTGGGACGCACGCTCCTCGACCTCCTGGCCGCGCGGCCGGCCGGGCCGGTGCGGACTCCGCTGGAGACGGCCGAGTTCGCCCGCGCGAGCGCCCACCTCCTGGCCGGCAGCTGGGACGACGCGGCTCGCGCCGCCGCGGGCGCGGCGCGCGCGATCGAGTTCCAGAACGTCCGCGGCGAAAGCGTGCGGGTGCTGGAGGTCATCGCGCCGGCGAGCGGCGGCGTCGCCCACCGGCGCGTCGTCGTCCTCTCGCGGCCGAACGACCAGGAAGCGTGGGAGGAGACGACGACGGTCGTCCGGCCGGTGTCGTACTGGCGGGCCGACGTGGAGGTGGTGGTGGCGCGCGAGACCCGGACGACCGCGGGCGTGCTCGTCGGCGCGCGCGCGACGGCCGCGCCCCTCCGCTTCAGCGTCGAGCGCTGAGGCGCCTGAGACAGGGAGGAATGTCCCGGTGATGCCAGGCGGAATGTTCGGTGGACCGTGGGGCGGCGGGGGCTTTGGTGTTTTCGGGATGGTCCTCATGCTTCTTTTCTGGGCGCTGATCGTCGCAGGGCTCGTCCTGCTCGTGAAGTGGCTCGTCGAGCAGGGGAGATCGGGAACCGGACCCGCTCCGGGAAGCGAATCCGCCCTGGACATCCTGAAGAAGCGCTACGCCCGGGGCGAGATCGGCAAGGAGGAGTTCGAGGCGAAGAGGCGAGACTTGCTGTAGGCGCTCGCCGGCACCGGGAGATGTTAGATCACCCCGGGCGCCGGCGCGCGTCGAGCGGGTTGACCCAGCGCAGCCTCGGGAAGCGAGCGAAGTCGCCGTCGCAGGAGTTCAGCTCGGCGCCGTGCTCGACCGCGAGCGCCGCGAGGTGCGCGTCGCTCACGAGGTTGCCCGCGGTGCCGAGCGGCCGCAGCAACTCGCGCACGAGCACGGAGTGCCGGTCGCCCGGATGCACGACGACGACACACGGCTGCTCGAGCCAGCGGTCGACGATGTCGAACGCACGGTCCGGCGCCAGCGGCCGCTCGAAGATACGAGGGTTCGTGGCCAGGCGCAGGAACGCGAGCAGGACGCTCCAGGCGAACGCGATCGTCTCGCGGCCCGACAGCTGCTTCTCGAGCCAGGACCTCGCCGCCGTGTGGCGTGGCGATCGCTCGTCGGTCGCGTAGAGGAGGAGATTGGCGTCGAGGATCTTCATTTCCGAAGCTCGAGTTCGCGGACGATCTCTTCGTCCTCCAGGGCGGCCGCGAGCCGGAGGGCCTTGTCCAGGTCGACGCCCGGGCGGAGGCTCATCGGTTGCGTGTCCTGCACGAACGGCCGGGCCGACCGACGCTCCGAGCCCAGCCCGGCACGCACCGCCTCGTTGAGCGCCTTCTTGAACGAGATCCCCCGCGTGCGCGCGTTGGCCTTGAGACGGGCGGCCACGTCAGGGTCGAGGGTGACGGTCGTCCGCATGACGGCATCATAGCATACATGGAGATGCTGTCATGATGCTATCCTGTGAACGATCAGCCCTTGCGCCAGGCGTCGAGCTTGGCCTGGAGCCGCGGCATCCGCTGGTCGCGGTCGATGATGAACCGCTCGTGAGTCCCCTCGCCCACCTTCTCCACCTCGTCGCGGACCTCGACGCGGAAGGTGAGGCGGCGGCGGTCGACGGCGGTCAGCTCGACCGTGATCGTCGCCGTCATCCCCTCCGGGGTGGCGGCGAGGTGAGCCACGTCGATGCGGGTCCCGACCGTCGCCTGCCCCGGCTTGAGCAGCGGCTGCACGGCCTGGATGGCGGTTTGCTCGATCAGGCGGACCATCTCCGGGGTCGCGAGCACGCGGATGGGGTCCGCGCGCAGGTGGCCAGGCGTCATGTCGTCGGTGATCGTCACCGCCTGCGAATGCGTGAGCCCGGGTGCCGGTTCCATGCTTTCCCTCCTCGCGTCGCCGGATCAGCCGCCGTGGGGGAGTGATCGCCCTTCTCGACCGCGGCCTCGAGCGCGCATTCCATGAACGCGGGCGTGTTCGTCAGGATCGGCGCTCCGGTCGTGCCGGGCTGGTCGGACAAGTCTGCGCCTCAGGTCGGAAGGCCGAACAGCGAGGTCATGCCCCTCGCGTCGAGCATCGCCGCCATCTCGGCGTCCGCGGGACGGCGCTCGAACCGGCTTGCGGCGTCCAGGACCCTGGGAAGCAGGGTGAGGTCTCCCACCGTGTTGAGGAAGACCGCGGGCAGGCCGAGGGCCCAGTGCACGGCCCGGTCGATGTCCGCCTGCTCCTCGAGCGGCTGGTACCACGTCGCGTGCGTCCGGGGCGCGGTGGCCCAGGGGCCGAGGGCGATCGCCTTGATGACCTGGACCGCGACGTTCCGCTCCTGGCAGATGCCCAGCACCTCCTCGACGGTCTTCCGGTAGCGCTCGCTCTGGGCCATGAAGAAGTTGTACGGCATCAGCACCGCGTCGAAGTCGAAGCGCGCGAGGCTGCGCTTGTGCATGGCGGCGATGGTCCAGCCGTGCCCGGTCACGCCGATGAAGCGCGCGAGTCCCTGCTGGCGGGCCTCGACTGCCGCCTCCAGCGCGCCCCCGGCCCCCAGGGCCTCATCCCACTCGTCGGGGTGGCCCAGCGAGTGCAGCTGGATCAGGTCGACGTGGTCGACGCGCAGCCGGTCGAGGGAGCAATGGATCTCCTCGCGGGCCTCGCGCGCCGTGCGCATCCCGGTCTTCGTCGCGAGGAAGAAGTCCTTCCGGTGACGCGCCATCCACGGGCCAATGCGAAGCTCCGAGTCCCCGTAGCGCGGGGCGGTGTCGATGTGGTTGATCCCGTATCCTAGGAGCAGCTCGAGCGCGCGGTCCGCGTCCGCCTGGCTCGCCCGCGCGAGCGCGGCGCCGCCGAACACGGTCGCAGCGCTGAGGTGGCCGCTCCGTCCGAAGGGTCGTCGCTCGATCATCGCGCGTGCTTCCCCGTCAGCTGCGGTGTCGTCCCTTCGAGCCCTCTCTCCTGCCGCTCCCGCCGCGTCTCCCTGGCCCAGGTGCGCTTCAGGTCGTCGCGCACGCGCACGCGCAGCCGGCCCAGCCCTTCCGTCTCCAGCTCGATCAGGTCGCCGTCCTGGAAGGCGGAGAGGCCGCGGTGGTTGGTTCCCGTGGCAAGCACGTCGCCCGGCTCGAGCGTGTGGATCCCGCTGACCCACTCGATGCACCGGGGGATCCTGTGGGCCATGTCGCTCGTGTTGAAGTTCTGCTTGAGCGCCCCGTTCACCCAGAGCCGCACTGGCAGCCGGTGCGGGTCGGGCACCTCGTCGGCGGTCACCAGATACGGCCCCATGGGAGCGAAGGTGTCGCGCGACTTCATCTGATAGAACGTGTTGCCGGTGGGCGGCAAGCCCCGCGCCGACCCGTCGATGAAGTTGAGATAGCCGAAGACGTAGCCCATGGCCTCGCCCGCACTGACGCGGGACGCCCGCTTGCCGATGACGAGGCCCACCTCCGCCTCGCCCTCGAAGATGGTGGCGGGCACGTCGGGGAGCACCATGGTGTCGCCGTCGCCGATGACGGCGCTCGGGGACTTGTGGAACGCGTTGATCGGCGCGGGCTCGGCGCGCGTCCCGTCCTCCATGTAGTTCACCGCCATCGCCACGATGTTGTGGGGCTTCGGCAGGGGAGGCCGGATCCTGACCTGGCTGACCGGCACTCCTCGTCCCAGGGCGACCGCACCGTCGAGGCGCCCCTTGTAGTCGGCGAAGCGCTCGATCAGCCCGCGGATGAGGTCGTGCGGCCCGGTGTGCGGGATGTCTCCCACCGCCTGCGACACGTCGATCACATCGCTTCCCTGGAGTACGCCCAGCCTGAAGTCGTCGAAGAAGAGGAGCTTCACGGTTCCCTCCTGTGGGTTATCCTGTCGCCGGAACTATACCAGCATGAGTTCTTTCGAGTAGAGGAGCATGCCGTGAAGATCACCGACGTCACCCTGACGCTGTTCGCCTGGGACGACATCCCGACCACGCAGTACGGCCGGCACACGGGGAAGTTCGGCGGCGCGAGCCAGCTCGGCCTCCTGACGATCGACACCAACGAGGGCGTCGTCGGCCACGCCTTCCTCGGCTCCGCCATGCGGGGCGCGCATCTCGACGGCCAGTCGCTGATCCACTACCTGAAGCCCATCGTGCTCGACCAGGACCCGCTCGAGCGCGAGCGACTGTACCAGGCGATGTGGCACAAGAACCGCCAGACGACCTACCGCGCCATCGGCGCCATGGACGTGGCGCTCTGGGACATCGCGGGCAAGGCGGCGGGGCTGCCCATCCACCGGCTGCTCGGCTCCTACCGCGCGAGCGTCCCCGCGTACGCCAGCTCGTCGGTCCTGCCGAGCAAGAAGGCGTACGCGGAGGAGGCCGCGCACTTCAAGGCCGAGGGCTGGACGGCCTACAAGATCCACCCGCCCACCGACCCCGCCGCCGACATCGAGGTGTGCCGCGCCGTGCGGCGCGCCGTCGGCGAGAGCTTCACACTGATGCTCGACCCCACCTGGGCCTACCAGTACCCCGAGGCGCTCCGCGTGGGAAAGGCGATCGAGGAGCTGGGCTTCTACTGGTACGAGGACCCGCTCGCCGACGACGATCTGCTGAGCTACGTGAAGCTGAAGCAGCACCTGACGATCCCGATCCTGGCCACCGAGTACACGCCGGGCGGCCTCACCGCTTTCGCGCCGTGGCTCGTCCACCAGGCGACCGATTACCTCCGCGGCGACGTCGCCGTGAAGGGCGGCATCACCGCCCTCGTGAAGGCGGCGCACCTCGCCGAGGCCTTCCACATGAACCTCGAGATCCACCACGGCGGCAACTCGCTCAACAACGTGGCGAACCTCCACGTGATGATGGCCATCCGGAACTGCGAGTTCTTCGAGGTGCTGCTGCCGGCCGGCGCGCAGAAGTACGGGCTCGCCGAGGACATCGAGGTGGATCGGCGAGGGCTCGTCCACGCGTTCGACGGGCCGGGGCTCGGCGCGGCCATCGACTTCGAGCTGATCGGGCGGAAGAAGACGGGGGTGCTCGCATAACGGGCCGTGTCGCGGGGCTCACGGCGCTCGCCTTCCTGCGCGGGAACGTGGGTCGCTTCCCGTTCGACCGCCTCGTGTCCCACCTCTTCCCGCTGGCACGGATCGGCGAGGCGTTCCGGGAGGCCGACTGGAGCGCGCGCGGCGGCGACGGCCTGCGCCTCTCCCGCGCCGCGCTCTCGATGGCCGACTGACCCGTCGTCAGGACGGACGCGCCGTCGCGCCGCCGAAGACGGGGTTGTCCGTCCGGTCGACCAGGGAGGTTTCCCCCTCCGTCGGGAGCAGCTCGGCGTGATTCTGCGCCGCGTCGATGTCCGCCTCCCACACCTCCCTCGGCAGCTCGTACAGCACCTCGATGCCGTGACCATCGGGATCGGAAACGTACGCGCTGTGGGTCATGCCGTGGTTGACGCGCCGGTGGAACGGCACGCCCCGGCGTTGGAGAAAGGCGAGCTGCTTGAGCCACGACTCCCGGTCGGGCCACGCGATCGCCACGTGGTTCAGCCCCACCGCCCTCGGCATCAGGTCCCAGGGCTCGCGATTCGCGCCGCCCGGGCCGGCGGCTCCGGGGACCTCGGCGAGGGCCAGGTCGTGATGGGTCACGTCCCCACGCGCGTCGAGGCCGCTGTAGAAGCGCATCTTCGGCCGCTGCCGCCCGGGGATGGGCCGGAGCTCGGCGACACAGCGAAAGCCCATGATCTCGGTCCAGAACCGGTGCGAGACCTCGAGGTTCCGCACGTTCAGGACGACGTGGTTGACGCCGCGAGGCGGCTGGACCTGGGTCGGCGGTGTGGTCACGGTGTCCTCCATGGCGGTGACGGGGATTGTAGCGCACTGGGGTAGAATCGCGGGCCTGATGGGCCAGTTCGGGATCGGCCAGGCAGTGACGCGCTTCGAGGACCCGCGACTGCTCCACGGCCAGGGCCGGTTCCTCAACGACGTGTGTCTCCCCGGCGAGGCCCACGCCGTCCTCGTGCGGTCGCCACACGCCCACGCTCGCATCGGGTCGATCGGCACGTCCGGGGCGACGCAGGCCCCCGGCGTCCTCGCGGTCTTCACGGGCGCCGACCTGGCGCGCGACGGTCTCGGCACGATGCGCATGACCCTGAAGCGCAAGCGGCCGGACGGCTCGCCGATGTGGGCACCGCCGCACCGGGGCCTCACCCAGGACCGCGTCCGCTACGTCGGCGACCCCGTCGCCCTGGTGATCGCCAAGACGCCCGCCCAGGCCAAGGACGCGGCCGAGCTGGTCCAGGTCGACTACGAGCCGCTGCCCTCGGTGACCGCGACGGCGGAGGCGGTCGGCAGCGCCCCGGTGTGGGACGAGTGCCCCGACAACATCTCGAACGTCTTCGAGACGGGCGACCGCACCGCCACCGACGCCGCCTTCGCCCGGGCCCACCGCGTCATCCGCCGCCGCTACGTCATCACCCGGGTGCACGCGCAGTACATGGAGCCCCGCGGGGCGCTCGGCGTCTACGATCCCGGCGAGGATCGCTACACGCTCTACGCGGACGTGCAGTATCCCCACCGCGTCCGGAACGCGCTGGCGAGCAATATCTTCCAGGTGCCCGAGCACAAGATCCGCGTCATCGCCGGCGACGTCGGGGGCGGCTTCGGGACCAAGGGCTGGCAGTACCCGGAGCACCGGCTCGTGCTGTGGGCGGCGCGGAAGCTCCGCCGGCCCGTCAGGTGGGCGTGCGAGCGCCACGAGGCGATCCTGGCCGACGAGCACGCACGCGACAACGTGAGCGAGGCCGAGCTGGCCCTGGACGCCGAGGGTCGCTTCCTCGCCCTCCGCGTCCGGACCCTCGCGAACGTCGGCGCCTACGTCTCTTCGGACCGGAATCTGTTAGCCACGTTCACCAACGTGGTGACGCTCGTCGGCGTCTACGCGATCCCGGCCGCCCACGTGCAGGTGACGTGCGTGCTGACCAACACGAATCCGACGGCGCCGTACCGCGGCGCGGGCCGGCCGGAGGCGACCTATGTCATCGAGCGCCTGATCGACGACGCCGCGCGCGAGCTGGGCGCAGACCCGGTGGGGCTCCGGCGGACGAACGTGATCCCGTCTTCGGCGATGCCGTACCGCACCCCGCTCGGCGTGACGTACGACTGCGGCGAGTTCGCGCGGAGCATGGACGCGGCGGTCACGCTGGCCGACGTCGCCGGCTTCCCCGCCCGGTACCAGGCGGCGCGGGCGCGCGGCCGGCTGCGCGGCCTCGCCGTCGTCAACGCCATCGAGCGAGCGGCGGGGCCCCAGCCCGAGTTCGCCGAGATCCGATTCCACCCGAGCGGGAGCGCGACCCTCCTCATGGGCACCAAGAACCAGGGCCAGGGCCACGAGACCACGTTCAAGCAGATCCTCCACGAGCGGCTCGGCCTCGACCCCGCCGAGGTCCGCTACATCGACGGCGACACGGACCGCGTCGCGTTCGGGATCGGCACGATGGGCTCGCGCTCGACGGTCATCGGCGGCACCGCGCTGTGGCTGGCCGCCGACAAGGTGATCGCCAAGGGCAGGAAGATCGCCGCCCGCCTGCTGGAGGCGGCGGAAGCGGACCTCGTGTTCTCCGACGGCCGGTTCGCCGTGGTGGGGACCGACCGCGCCGTCACGCTCCGGGACGTCGCGCGGGCGGCCTTCCAGCCCGGCCAGCTCCCGCCCGGCGTCGAGCCCGGGCTGTACGAGACGGGAACGTTTGCGCCGCCACAGGACACGTGGCCCAACGGCTGCCACGTGTGCGAGGTGGAGGTGGACCCCGACACGGGCGCGGTCGCGCTCGTCGGCTACGCGATCGTGGACGACGTCGGCACCGTGATCAACCCCGTCACCCTCAAGGGCCAGATCCACGGGGGCGTGGCCCAGGGCGTGGGCCAAGCGCTGATGGAGCAGGTCGTGTACGACCGCGAGTCCGGCCAGGTCCTCACCGCGTCCTTCATGGACTACGCCATGCCCCGCGCCGACACGCTCTGCGACATGGTCATCGAGAGCAACCCCGTCCCGACCAAGCTCAACCCACTGGGCGCCAAGGGCGCCGGCGAGGCGGGCACGGTGGGCGCGCTGCCGGCCGTGATCAACGCGGTGCTGAGCGCCCTGGCGCCGCTCGGCGTCCGTGAACTCGACATGCCGGCGACGAGCGAGCGAGTCTGGCGCGCCATCCAGGACGCGAGCGCAGCCAGGTGACGCCAACCGGTCACGGAGGGAAGGCCCCCTATCCCCGGCGGGCTTCGAGGGCGGCGAGGCGTTCGCGAATGTCGATCGCAGTCCGGAGCTCGCGATCGAGACCGTCGATCCTGGCATCGACGTTGTCGATCCTGGCGTCGACACGACGGATCTCGGCGAGCAGCTCGGCCTTCATCGACACGGTCTCGGTCCGAAGCGCGTCCATCTTGATGTTGAGGCGCGCGTCGACGCCGTCGATCTTCTGATCCAGGCCGATGATCTTCTGATCGACGCCGACGATCTTCTGGTCCAGGACGCGGATCTCGCCGCGGAGCGCCTGCAGCTCCGGGGCGATGATGTCCTGGAACGCCGTCTTGATCTGGTCGTAGACGCCCACGATTGTCATTCAATCAGCCGCGCCTCGGCGAGTCAATGTCCCGATCGGGATACACCCCTGACCGAAAACGCCGGCGGAATGATGCGGTCAACCCCGGCGCCGTCCCAGCGCCAGGTGGGCACCTGGCTCCAGTAATGATGCGTGGCCTCCCTGGCCTTCGCGTACACGACCGCCTCGTCGATGTGAACGGTCCGGCCGCCCTGGACCAGGATCTTGCCGTCCACGATGACCGTGTCCACGTCGCGCCCGCAGCCGGCGTCCACGAGCGCCTTGATGGGAT
>JBBTPF010000261.1:9064-13650 GCA_038066295.1 Candidatus Methylomirabilota bacterium
CCCTCGATGAGCGTGCGCATGCCGTGTCCCTCCTCGTGCCGGCGCGCCTTCGCGCCGCCGGCCCGCGCATGCTAGCCCGGGCGGCGGCCTCGCGCAATCACGGCATGCTTGTTCGCCGTCGGCGCGCACGCTATAGTCGGCGCGTCCAAAAACGAAAGGGGGCGGCGGCAGACTGGAGTTCAGTCGATGACCAGCCTCGCGGCCCGAACATTTCGCACCGACGCGATACTCGGCGGCGCCTCGCAGCCCCTTCCGGTGCTTGTGGTGTCGCATGCCCGAACGGAAGGTATGGACCAGAAAGACGGAAGGCCCGAGTCGTGACCAGACCTGACGGCTGCATACGCTACAGGGGTTCGCAGGCGTTGCAGGATTACGCAGCGGGCTACGCAGGTCTGTCCACTTCGAGTTGGGCAGACAAGAGGTGCGGGCCGTGATCAGACCGAGTGGCGAGCACGCCGCCTTCGACCTCGAAAATGCCGTGAATGCTTAGAGGGGTGGTCGTGAGGTTCACCGGCGTCAAGTTGGTCGCCGCCCTCACTCTTGGTCTGTTGGCCGCGGCGCTCGCCGCCGAAGCGCAGCAGGCCGGGAAGGCCGCCAGGGTGGCCACCGTGTGGACGACGAGCCGCGCAATTGCGCAGCCCTACCTCGACGCGATCGAGGAAGGGTTGCGCGAGCTGGGATGGGTCGCCGGACGGAACCTCATCCTCGAGCACCGTTTCTCCGACGGCCAGCCCCAGCGCCTGCCGGCCCTCGCCGCCGAGGTCGTCGCGTGGAAGCCGGACGTCGCCGTCGCTCCGCTCAACACCGGGGCCCTCGCGCTGAAGCGCCTCACGACCACCATGCCGATTGTGTTCATCGTCTCGTTCGATCCGGTAGCCGTCGGTCTCGCCGCAAGCCTGGCCCGTCCCGGAGGGAACGCGACCGGAATGACCGGCGCTGGCCCTGAAACCAGTGCCAAGCGGTTACAGATGCTCCGGGAACTCGCGCCGACCGCCCAGCGCGTCGGCGTCGTCTGGAACGCCGCGTTTCCCGGGCTCCGGGACGTGCGCAAGGCGCTCGATGACGCGGCTCCCGGATTCGGTATCACGATCCTTGAGGGGGGTGTCCGGGACCCCGAAGGCTTTCCGCGGGCATTCGAACGGCTCACCAGGGAGCGCGTCGACGCCCTCATCGTCCTCGGCGATAACCTGACCTACCTGCGCCGACGGGATATCATCGAGGTCGCCGCCCGGAACGGCTGGCCGGCAATCTACACGACCCGTGAGTTCTGCGATGACAGCGGGCTGGTCTGCTACGGCGTGAACCTGCGCGCCCAGTACAAGCGGGGTGCCGTTTTCATCGACAAGATCCTCCGCGGCGCGAGCCCTGCCGCCATCCCGATCGAGCAGCCGACAATCTACAACTTGGTGATCAACCTCAGGACCGCCAAGGCGCTCGGCCTCACCATCCCGCAGTCGCTGGCGCTGCGGGCGGATCAGTTGATTGAATGAGAGCCTCGACGAGCTGCCCAACTCAGCGTTGAACCCGGCCGGCGCGCAAGCGCGCCGCCGCTTAACGCGGCGTTAGGCTGCGGATCTGCCGAGGAGGAGCTCGGATGGAGCAGCTCGTATCCGTGGCCGGGGCGCTCCTGATTCTCGCCGCCTACACGGTCCATCAGTTCGGGCTGATGGCCCGGACGCACGCCGCGTACGTCTGGATGAACTTCGTGGGCGCGCTGGTCCTCACCGTCATTGCGTGGCGCGCGCAGCTGTGGGGCTTCGTCCTGCTGGAGGGCGCCTGGGCGGCGGTGAGCATCGCGCCGCTCGTCCGCCGGCCGCGGGCATGACGCACACCGCCGACATGCGGTGCCCGCAGTGCCAGCACGAGAACCCAACCACCGCGACGTTCTGCGGGGAATGCGGTGTCATGCTCGAGCGTCGCTGCCCCCGGTGCGATGCCGCGAATCCCGCCACCAACAAGTTCTGCCAGGGGTGCGGGCAGTCCCTCGCGGTGGTCCCGGGCACGCCTGCCGATCGCGGCCAGCGGCCCGCCCAGCGCGGTCCCGCGGAGGCCGAGCGCCGACAGCTCACCGTGATGTTCTGCGACCTGGTCGGCTCCACCGCGCTGTCCACGCGTCTCGACCCAGAGGAGTGGCGCGACGTGGTCCGGGCCTACCAGACCGCGTGCGCCGAGATTATCGCCCGATTCGACGGCCACATCGCCCAGTATCTCGGCGATGGGCTCCTGGTGTACTTCGGCTATCCCCAGGCGCACGAAGATGACGCCAACCGGGCGGTCCGATCTGCGCTGGGTGTCGTCGCGGCGGTTGGCGCCCTCGGCGCGCCACGTCACGGCGGAGACGGCGGCCCGCTCGCCCTCCGCGTCGGAATCCACACCGGTCTCGTGGTCGTCGGCGAGGTCGGTGCCGGCGCCCCCCACGAGCAGCTGGCGCTCGGCGAGACGCCGAACGTCGCGGCGCGCCTCCAGGCGCTGGCCGAGCCGGGCACCGTCGTGGTCAGCGAGACGACACACCGACTGATCCGTGGGCTCTTCGTGACGCGGGATCTCGACGCGCACAGCCTCAAGGGCGTGCCGACACCCGTGAGGGCGCACCAGGTGCTCGGTGAGAGCGAAGCGCGAAGCCGGTTCGAAGCGGCCGCCGTCGCCGGCCTGACGCGACTGGTGGGACGCGAGCAGGAGGTGGACCTGTTGCTCGACCGCTGGGAGCGTGCGCGGGAGGGGCAGGGCCACGTCGTGCTGCTGAACGGCGAGGCAGGGATCGGCAAGTCCCGACTCGTGCAGGTGCTCAAGGCCCGGCTCGCGGATACGCCGTACCAGCTGGCGGTATGCCGGTGTTCCCCCTATTACGGGGACACGCCGCTCTACCCCGTGACCGATCTCCTCCCCCTCGTCTTCGGCTGGAACGAGGACGAGTCGGTCGACTCGAAGCTCGGCAAGCTCGAGCAGCACCTGGCGCAGTACGAGGTGCCGCTGGCGGACACGGTGCCCCTGCTGGCCGCGCTGCTCTCCCTGCCCGTGCCCGACCGGTACTCGCTTCCACCGATGAGCCCCGAGCGTCACCGGCGCCGGACGATCGACGCGGTGCTGGCGCTGCTGCTGGCGACGGCCGCGCGGCAGCCCCTCCTGCTGATCGTCGAAGACCTGCACTGGGTCGATCCCTCGACCGTCGAGCTCCTGACGCTGTTGCTCGACCAGGTGCCCACGGCCCCGCTCTTCGCGTTGTTCACGACGCGGCCATCGTTTCAGGCGCCCTGGCCGGCGCGCTCCCATCTCATGGTGTTGTCACTCAATCGCTTCACGCGGCGGCACACCGAGTTGATGGTCAGCCACGTCGCGGGAGGCAAGGCGCTGCCGCCCGAAGTGGTGCAGCAGATCGCCGAACGGACAGACGGCGTTCCCCTGTTCGTCGAAGAGCTCACGAAGACGGTGCTCGAGTCCGGCCTCGTCCGAGATCTCGGCGACCACTACGAGCTGACGGGGCCGCTGCCGCCACTGGCGATTCCGACGACGCTTCGCGATTCGCTCATGGCCCGGCTCGACCGACTCGCCTCGGTGAAGGCCGTGGCTCAGCTGGCGGCAACGCTGGGGCGCGCGTTCAGCTACGAGCTGCTGCAGGCGGTCGCGCCGCTCGAGGAAGCGGCGCTCCAGCGGGAGCTCGCGCGGCTGGTCGAGGCGGAGCTGCTCTACCAGCGCGGAGTGCCGCCGGAGGCGACGTATCTGTTCAAGCACGCGTTGATCCAGGAAATCGCCTACGAGTCATTGCTCAAGAGCGCGCGGCAGCAGCACCACCAGCGAATCGCGCAGACCCTCGTCGAGCGCTTCCCCGACATGGCCGATGCGCGGCCCGAGTACGTCGCCCATCACTACAGCGAGGCTGGCCTCGCCGCCCAGGCCATCGGCCACTGGCAGCGTGCCGGCGAGCAGGCCATCCAGCGCTGGGCGAATGTCGAGGCGATGCGTCACCTGACGAGGGCGCTGGAGGCGGTCGCGACGCTGTCGGACAGCACCGCGCGGACTCGACAGGAGCTCCTGCTGCAGATCACCCTGGCGCCGGCGTGGATCGCCGTGAAGGGCTATGCCGCCCCCGAAGTCGGCCAGGCCTATACCCGCGCCTACGACCTCTGTCAGCAGCTCGACGACCCGCCGCAGCTCCCGACCGTGCTCGTCGGGCTATGGCTGTTCAGCCTTCTACGAGTCGAGCTGGGCCGGGCGCGTGAGCTCGGTGAGCGGCTGCTCAGCCTGGGCCGGCACAAGCGTGATCCTGTGATCCTGCTCTCGGCGCACTATGCGCTCGGGAACACGCTGACGTTCCTGGGAGAACTGGGCCCGGCCCGCGAGCACCTGGAGCGGTGCGTAGCACTGTACGACCCCCGGGCGCACCGGTCCCTGGCCTTTCTCTACGGCGACGACCCCAGGGTCGCGAGCCTCATCTTCAGGGCCTGGTGCCTCTGGTATCAAGGCTATCCGGACCAGGCACGCCAGTGCATCGACGAGACGGTCGCGGTGGCCCGGGAGCTCGGACATCCCCAGGTCCTGGCGTTCGCCCTGGGCGCCGCCGCGGTGGTCGAACATTTGCGTCGTGACAC
>JBBTPF010000262.1:0-2376 GCA_038066295.1 Candidatus Methylomirabilota bacterium
CGACAGGACGAGAATGCCCCGATCGGGGGGATCGAACCCGACCTTGCCGATCAGGACGCGGACCGTGGCTTCGCTCTCGACCATCGCCGCCGCCCTCCCTAGGCCACGTGTTCAAGGAACTCCGGGGCCGCGATCCGCTTGTAGGGGTCGAAGGACAGGCCCTGGGCCAGACGGATCGTTCCCACCATTTCGCCCAGGGTCGCATAGGCCCGGGTGGCCTCGATCGCCGGCCGGAGGACGTTTCGCTGCTCACGTACGGCGTCCGCCAGGTCTCGCAGGCGGCGCGTCACAGCGTCTTGATCCCGCGTCTGTCGCAGTTTCCTTACTCGGTCGATCGCCCCGAACCGCTTCTCGTCCGGCGGGACCTTGTACGCCCCGTCGACGATGGCCCGGCTGATCGCCCCGTCCTGCCCGTGGAACGCGTTCGCGCCGACGATCAGGCGCTTGCTGTCGTTGATTTCGCCCTGGATCTCGGTCGTCGTCCGGTCGAACTGCTGGCGCAGCCATCCGGACTCCAGGCACTTCCACATGCCGCCGAGTCGATCGATCTCGTCCAGCAGCCTGGTCGCCTCGGTCTCCAGCTTCGTGGTCAACCACTCCACGTAGTACGACCCGCCAAGAGGATCCGCGGTGAGTGGCACGTTGCCTTCGTGGGCGATGATGTGCTGCAGGTCGAGCTCGAAGATGCGGGACTCCTCCGACGGCAGGCCGAAGGTCTCGTCGATCCCTGACGGGTCGATCGCTTGCACGCCTCCCAGCACGGCGGCCAGGACCTGGAGCGTGACGCGGGCGGTGTTGTTGAGGGGTTTCTGGGGGTAGATGGAATTGCCCGCCGTGCGAATGCCGATCCGGCACGCCATGTTGCGCGCGGTTGTCGCCCCCAGTCGTTCCCTGGCCATCCGGGCCCACAGCCGGCGCGTCGCCCGGAACTTCGCGATGGTCTCGAAGAAGTCGGACTCGGCGCTCATGGAGAACACCATGGGCCTGAAACCATCGAACCGCAGGCGTCGCTCCTTGATGGCGTCCCCGTAGTACTGGAGGGCATTGGCGATCACGAAGGCCATCTCCTGCGGGGACGTGAGGCCGGCATCGCGCATGTCATAGCCACAGGGCGTGCAGGGATGCCACCTGGGCGTGTTGCGGATTCCGAACTCGATGAGATCCAGGTTCACCCTGCGCGCGAGGTCGGGGGGGAACTCCGGGGTCCCGTACACGATGGCGGCGTGGATGGGATCGTTGATATTCGTGCCCCGGAGCTGCGAGATATCCGCGCCCCGTTTCTCCATCAGAGCGACCAGGAACACGTAGGTGAAGAAGCTGCCCGACGGCGTGGAATTGGCCGACTCGAAATCGATGCCCTCCAGCGCGATGCCGTCGAGCATGGTCTCGTACTCGGTCAGCGCAAACGTGGGGTTGCCGTTGCACATGATGTCGTAGCGGGCGAGCGGATGGTCGGGGTCGACGCCGGACAGGGTCGCGGTATCCGTCAGGACCCGCAGCCCCGTCTGGCCCGCGGCGATGTACTTCTTGAAGGCGCGATTGGTCTCCTCCGGCGTGGCGTAGCAGACGATCAGGGACTTGAGCCACAGGTTCCGGCGGTACATCTCGGGGTAGATCCCACGGGTGAACGGCGCTTCGCCCGGGTTGCCCAGGTCCCGGTCGTAGTCGAGCCCGGCGATGTCCGCCGGGCCGTACACGCCCTTGACGGGAATGTTGCTCTGGGTCCTGTCCCTCACGAGCCGGCCGAAGTCCCGGTCATAGGAAACGGTGTCGTGTTCCATGGGGGTCGCCCCTCGCTTTCCAGATCCTTTGGCGCTTCCGCGATCGCCCGAGTGGTTCAGCACCCGAAGTTCCAGGTGGTGGGGCGGAACGGCTCGCCGAGCGCTGCCTCGCGGACGCGCGCGATCTCGCCGATCGAGAGGTACGCTTTCACGGCCTCCAGCATCGGCGGCACGATGTTCTCGCGCGCCCGGTAGGCCTCGCGGAGCCGCTGCTTCGCCGCGTCCGCCCGCTGCGGGTCGCGCGCCCGCCTGGCCGCCTCGAGCCGGCCGATCTGCTTGTCGCGCCAGCCGGGATCGTAGCGCAGCGGGGCGATCCTGGGCGCCGCGTCGCCGTCGTCCGGCGGGTCGGCGAAGCAGTTGACGCCCACCATCTTGATCTCGCCGGTGTCGATGCCCCGCTGCCGGCGGTACGCCTCCTCGCGCGTGAGCTGCTTCATCAGCTCGAACGCGTCGCGGTCGGGCAAGCCCTCGAGCTTCGCCATGATCTCCCGCGCGGCCGCCTCGAGCGCGTTCGTGAGCGCCTCGACGCAGAAGGAGCCGCCGAGGGGGTCCTGCACCTTCGTGACGCCGGTCTCGTACGCGACGATCTGCTGCG
>JBBTPF010000263.1:0-1316 GCA_038066295.1 Candidatus Methylomirabilota bacterium
TTCCCGATGTTCTCGCGCGCCGGGACGAAGCTCGTCTTCTGCTCGAGCCGGAACGCCGCGGCGCCGCGCGACCTCAACGTGTTCGTCGCCGACTGGGTCGCCTGAGCCCCCCGCCCGCGCGGCCGTAGGACGCCGGCGCGCGCTTAGGCGCCGAGCAGCGTGAGCGCCGCGCGCGCGATGGCGGCGGCGTCGATGCCGTAGTGGCGATAGAGGTCCGCGCGCGCGCCCGACTGGCCGAAGTCGTCCACGCCGAGCGGGAGCTGGGGGACGCCGAGCGCCGCGCCGATGAACGCCAGCGCGTGCGAGTGGCCGTCGAGGACGGAGACGACGGGCACGCCTTCCTCGTCGGCTGAGACCAGCTCCTCGAGGTACGGGCGCGGCGACCGGAGCCCGCGGTAGAGGCGGTCGGGGCTCGTGACGACGAAGACGCTCGCCAGCACGCCGCGCTCCCGCAGAAGCCGGCTCGCCTCGACCGCCTCGGGCACCATCGCCCCCGCCGCGAAGATGGAGGCCGCGTTCTGCTCGGGATCCCAGCCGGGGTCGCCCCGCGCCTCCACGAGCCGGTAGCCGCCGCGCAGCACGCGCTCGCGGTACTCCGGGCCCGGCGCCGGGGCGAGGGACTGGTCCACCGGCTTCGTCGAGAGGCGGAGATAGAGGGATTCTCCCGTCCGGTCAGCGAGGCCGGACAGCGCGTCGAGCAGGATCCACTCGACCTCGCGCGCGAACGCGGGCTCGAAATAGCTGATCGCGGGCAGCGCCACGCCGATCCCCGGCGTGATCACCGACTGGTGGGCGCCGCCCTCGGGCGCCAGACTCACGCCCGACGGCGTCGCGGCGACGACGAAGCGCGCGCCGGAGTAGAGCGCGTGATAGAGCGCGTCGAGGCCGCGCGGCACGAACGGGTCGTAGAGCGTGCCGATGGGAAGGAGCGTCACCCCGGACAACTCGCGAGTCAGGCCGAGAGCGCCCAGGAGCAGGAAGAGGTTGTGCTCGGCGATGCCGAGCTCGATGTGCTGGCCCGCGGGCGACTCCTTCCACTGCACCGCCTGCGGGAGGTCGGCGAACGGGTTCGGCTTCGCCGTGGGGAAGTAGACCCCCTTCCGGTTGATCCAGCCCGCGAGGTGCGTCGTCACCGCGACGTCGGCCGAAACCGTGACGATCGCGTCGGCGACCGGCAGCCGGGCGAGAGCGCCGAGGACGCGGCCGAACGCCTCCTGCGTCGAGCTCTCCACGGGGTAGGTTGCGTCGAGCGGCGCTGGCACGGGCGCCAGCGGGGGCGCCGCAGCGGGCGGAGTGAAAAGCGGCGGGAGGCGCCG
>JBBTPF010000264.1:0-1978 GCA_038066295.1 Candidatus Methylomirabilota bacterium
CGCGCGCGCGGCCTCGGCGGCCTCGCGCGTATCGGCGAGGACGGCGATCACGAGGTCGGTCGGTCCCGCGGCCTCGCCCTCGGGAGCGAGCAGGCCCGCGTCCCCGAGGAGGGCGCGGTTCGCCGGTGTGCCCATCATGGCGGACGCGCGCCGGACGCCGGGGACGGCTTCCATGTCGCGCGTGAGGCGCATGAGCGTGACGGAGTCCTGGTAGAAGCTCCGGCGGACGAAGTTCCAGGCCGCGCTCACTTGTCGTGAGGTCCGCGAGGCCGGCTCACTTGGGCGGCGTGATCCCGTACGCTTTGATCTTCCGGTAGAGGTGGCTCCGCTCGATGCCGAGGCGCTCGGCCGTCCGCGTCATGTTCCAGTCCTGGGCGCGCAGCTCCGCGAGGATGTAGGCGCGCTCGAAGTTGTCGCGCGCCTCCTTGAGCGGCCGCTCGCGCGCCTCGCCGGCGCCGGGTACCACGTCCTTCGGCCGGAGCGGCGCCGGCACGTCGCCGGCGCCGATCACGTCGCCCGGCGCCATGATCACGAGGCGCTCCACCATGTTCCGCAGCTCGCGCACGTTGCCCGGCCAGTCGTAGGCGAGGAAGTAGCCGAGTGCCTCGCCCGACACGGCCTTCGGGCGCTTGCCGTTCTCCGAGCAGAAGAGGGCGATGAAGTGGTCGACGAGCTGCGGGATGTCGTCCTTCCGCGCGCGGAGCGGCGGCACCTCGATCGGGATGACGTTGAGGCGGTAGTAGAGGTCGTCGCGGAAGCGCCCGTCGCGGATCAGCGCCTCGAGATCGCGGTTGGACGCGGCGAGCACGCGTACGTCCACCCTCACGGTGTCCTTGCCGCCGATGCGCTCGAACGCCTGCTCCTCGAGCGCGCGCAGCACCTTCGCCTGGGTCTTGAGGCTCATGTCGCCGACCTCGTCGAGGAAGAGCGTGCCGCCGTCGGCCAGCTCGAACTTCCCGCGCCGGCGCGCGAGGGCGCCCGTGAACGCGCCCTTCTCGTGGCCGAAGAGCTCGGACTCGATCAATTCCTCCGGGATCGCGGCGCAGTTGACCTCGACGAAGGGGCGCTCGGCGCGCGCCGACTGCGCGTGGATGGCGCGCGCGACCAGCTCCTTGCCGCTGCCGTTCTCGCCGTGGATCAGCACGCGCCCGGTCGTGGGCGCGGCGGTCGCGATCTGCTCGCGAAGGCGCCGCATCGGCGCGCTGTCGCCGATGATCTCCGCGCGGGAGGCGAGGCTCTCGCGGAGGGTGGCGTTCTCGCGCTCGAGCCTGGCGTGCTCGAGCGCGCGCGCGACGGTGAGCAGCGTCTTCTCGAGCGAGAGCGGCTTCTCGACGAAATCGTACGCGCCGAGCCGCGTCGCCTTCACGGCGGTCTCGATCGTTCCGTGGCCCGAGATCATGACGACGACCGCGTCCGGGCGGAGCCGCCGGATCTCGGCGAGCGTCTCGAGTCCGTCCATCCGCTCCATCCAGACGTCGAGGAAGGTGAGATCGGGCGGCTCCTCCGCGATGAGCCGGAGCGCGTCGGCGCCGCTGCCCGCGGCGCTCACGCGGTAGCCCTCGTCCTCGAGGACGCCGCGGAGGGTCGTCCGGATGGACGCCTCGTCGTCGACGATCAGGATGTGCTCGCCTGCCATGTCACCCTTCGGCGGCCGCCCGCGGAGCCGGAGCCGACGGGCGGGTGCGAGAGGGATCGCGGGACCACGCGGCACGCGTCCGCTGCCCCGCTGCGGCTGGGCTCCATCCGGGCGCGCTCGGTCCGCTCTTCCGTTGGAGGGAACGAGTCCCGCGACCCCTCTCGCACCCGCCCGTCGGCTCCGCCGCGCGGTGGCGAACATGCTGCCGCCGGTGCGACGCGGTCTTGATCGTTCTCGAACCACCAGGCGCGAGACGGCCGGGGGCCCACGGAGCGCGGCCTCGGGAGGGGTCGACGAGACCCGTTCCCGCCGCGGGGCAGCGGACCGAGCGCGCCCGGATGG
>JBBTPF010000265.1:0-5667 GCA_038066295.1 Candidatus Methylomirabilota bacterium
TGCCGCTCCGGCCGCGCAGCTCGACCCGGCTCCCCGCGCGCGAGGCGAGGACGCGGACGCCGTCGTACTTGATCTCGAAGAGCCAGCCCGGGTCGGAGAATGGTTGGTCCACGAGCGTGGCGAGCATGAACTCCGCGGCGCGCGGGGCCACCTCGCCGCGCGGCGCCCCGAGCGCGTCGAGGCGCGCGCGCAGCGTCCCGAGCTTCGCCGGGCCCCGGCGCAATTCCTCGACGGTGAGCCCGGAGAGCACCGACTCGGGGAAGCGCTCGACGGGCTCCTCCCCGCCGGCGAACGCGTCGGCCCGCTTCAGCAGGAGCCACTCCCGGTCCTTGCCGCTCATGCGCGCGAGCGTCCACTGGCCGCGGAGCTTGAAGCCGAAGAGCTCGAACTCGAGCGTGCCGCGCTCGAGCTGCTCGCGCGCCGGCCGGTCCTTCACGAGCCGGTACCAGCCGCGGTCCCACACGATCGCGGGGCCGGCGCCGTAGTTGCCCTCGGGGATGACGCCCTCGAAGTCGGCGTAGTCGACGGGATGATCCTCGACGTGCACGGCGAGCCGCTTCTCGCCGTGCCTGACCGACGGCCCCTTCGGCACCGCCCAGCTCGCGAGGACGCCGTCCATCTCGAGCCGCAGGTCGTAGTGCAACCGCCGCGCCGCGTGCTTCTGCACGACGAAGAGGCGGCCCTCGCCGGGCCGGCGGCCGCCGAACGGCTCGGGCGTCCGCTCGGGATCGCGCTTCTTCCGGTACGCGTCGAGATCGCGGCTAGCCACGGAGCACCAGGAGCAGCATCATCCGGTAGAGTCGCCGCTCCCACGCGGGCGCCCGGTCCACTCCCTCGTCGAGATCGAGCGTCCGGCCGACGATCAGGGCGAGGGCGCGCTCGGGCTCCGCCATATCCTCCACGCCCGAGCCCGTGTAGTCGAGCCAGCCGACGAGGGCCACGAACGCGAGGAGGACGAGCGCCGAGAGGACCGTCAGGACCCCGACATGTCGCCTCTCGGCCGCGTGGGGAACGCTATCCATGGGACATCGCTTCGCGTGCGCGCATCTAGGAAGCCTCATGCTATGGTGCACACCATGGCGGCGCACGCCATCGGCTCCGGGACGATCTCGTTCGGGCTGGTTTCCATCCCGATCAAACTCTACACGGCCGCCTCCTCCCAGGCCGTGTCCTTCAACCTCCTGCACGTCACGTGCGGCTCGCGCATCAAGCAGCAGACCTTCTGCCCGACCTGCAACGAGGTCGTCGAGCGCGCCGCGCTCGTCAAGGGCTACGAGTTCGCGAAGGACCAGTACGCGCGCGTGACGGACGAGGAGCTCCGGGCGCTCGAGGGCGAGGCCTCGAAGATCATCGACATCGCCGAGTTCGTCCCGCTCAAGTCCGTGGACCCGATCTACTTCGAGAAGACGTACTACCTCGGCCCCGACAAGGGCGGCGAGAAGGCCTACCGCCTCCTCGCCGACGCGCTGGCGAAGCACGAGCGCGTCGCGCTCGCCACGTTCGTCATGCGCGGCAAGGAGAGCCTCGTGCTCGTCCGCGCCGCGCAGGGCGGCCTCATGCTCCACACGATGTACTTCGCCGACGAGGTGCGGAGCTTCGGCGAGATCGACCGCGGCGAGTCGGCCAAGATCAAGGCGGGCGAGCTCGAGCTGGCGCTCCAGCTCATCGACGGCCTCGCGAGCGAAGCCTTCGAGCCCGACAAGTACGCCGACGAGCACCGCCAGCGCGTCCTCGACCTCGTGAACCGGAAGGTCGAGGGCCAGGAGGTCACCGCGGTCGGGCCCCAGGTCCAGCGTGCCCAGGTGATCGACCTCATGGAAGCGCTCAAGCAGAGCCTCGCCAGGCGCATGGCCGCCCAGCCGGCGGCTCCTGACGCCGAGGCCGGCGCGCCAGCCGGCGCGGAGAAGAAGCCGCTCGCCAAAGCCAGGCGCGCGGAAGCCCCCGCGCCCGCGAAGAAGGCCCAGGCCGGAAAGAAGTAGCCCTCCCCGTCAGAGGCCGTCAGGGGAGCAGGACGATCTTCCCGTACGCTCCCGGCGCCAGCACCGCCTCGTGGGCCCGCGCCGCGTCCTTCAGCGGCAGCTCCTGCCCGACGACCGGCCTGAGCGTGCCGTTCGCGAGCCCGGCGCCGAGTGCCGCGTGGATGGAGGCCATCTCCTCCAGCGGCGCATTCGGCAGGGCGAGCCCGAGGATCGCCGCGTCCTTCGTCATCGTGCCGCGCGGGTTGATCTCGATCGCGCCGCGGTTGCCGATGACGACGATGCGGCCGAAGCGGGCGACGACGTCCAGGTCCTTCTGGAGGTTCACGTTGGCGAGCATCTCGAGGATCACGTCGGGGCCGCGCCCGCCGGCGAGCTCCGTGAGCTTCGCGAGGTAGTCGGGCGCCGAGTGGTCGAGCACGTGGTGGGCGCCGTGCTCCCGGACGAGCTTGCGCCCGCGCTCGCTCCCCGCGGTGCCGATGACCGTCATGCCGTGCGCGACGGCGAGCTGCACCGCCGCGATGCCGACGCCGCCCGAGGCGCCGTGGACGAGCACGGTCTCGCCGGGACGCGCGTGGGCTTTGTGGTGGAGGCCGCGGTAGGCGGTGCCGTAGGGCACGGCGACCGCCGCCCCCTGAGAGAACGAGACGCTCGCGGGCAAGGGCTGGACGAGCGCTTCGGGGCACGCCGCGAGCTCCGCGTAGCCGCCCGTCAGGGGCGGGCCGGCCGTCCGCACGACGTAGACGCGATCGCCTTGCTTCGCGCGCTTCACGCCCTCGCCGACCGCTTCGACGACGCCCGCCGCGTCGGTGCCGGGGATGTAGGGCAGCGCCGGCATCAGCGCGTAGCTCCCCGAGCGGATGTAGGTGTCCACCGGGTTCACGCCCGCGGCGCGGACACGCACCAGCACCTGCCCGGGCCCGGCCTTCGGGTCCGGGACCTCGTCGAGCTGCAGCACCTCGGGACCGCCAAACTTGTACACGCGGATCGCCCTCATCGGTCGCTCCCTATTTCGCCGCCAGCTTCTTGTAGAACTGCACGACCGCGAGGACGTCCTGCCAGACGAGCCTGCCGATCGGCCCCGAGCTGTACTGGCCGACCGCGATCGTGCGGTCGGGCTTCACGAGGTAGCCGGTGGCGTGCAGGATCCCGCGCTTCGGTTCGTAAAAGGCGCCGAGCGTCGCCGCCGTCTTCTCGAGCGGGAGGCCGTAGCCGACGGGCATGCCGAGACCGAGCTCGCTGACCGTCTCGCTCGCCTTCTCGGGGGGATCCGTGGATGCCGCGACCACGGTGATCCCTTCCTCGCGCAGCTTGTCCTGAGCCCGCTCGGACGCAGCCAACTGCTGCTTGCAGTACGGTCACCAGTGCGCGCGGTAGATGAGGAGCACGCCCCAACCGTCTCCGAACGCGTCAGGCAGCGTGAACCGGCCGTGCTTCACGGTCTCGAAGGTCAGCGCGGGGAACCTGTCGCCCGTGTCGAGGATCGATCCGCTCGCCCGTGCCATCGCCGGCTCCTTTCACCGCGGGGGTGCCGCTCGTGACGTACCGCTTTAGACGAGGCCGGCGCCGAGAGCGATTCCCAGCAGGCAGAGCATGACCGCGACGACCCAGCGCACGCCGGTCATGGTGACCTTCGGCAGGAGCCGCGCGCCCGCGAACGAGCCCGCGAACGCGGCGGCGATCGCGGCGACGATGAGCCCCCACCCGCCGCGATCCGCGAGCACGACGCCGAGGTCGCGCGCGACGAAGGCCGTGCCGTAGACGGAGAGCCGCGCCAGGTCCACGACGACCGCGCTCACGACGCCGGTCGCGATGAAGGCCTCCTTGCCGAGCCCCGCGCGGACCAGGAACGCCGAGCGGAGCGCGCCCTGGTGGCCCGAGAGCCCGCCGAAGAACCCGGAGAGCGCGCCGCCGAGAACGAGGTAGCGCCGCGGGAACTCGAGCCGCTGGAGCGCGGGCACGACCTCGAACCCGGCGAAGCTGAGCATCAGCGCGGCGACGACGACCTTGAGCAGCGTCACCTGGTGCGGCCGCCCCGCCAGCTCGTAGGCCGCCAGCGGCGGCGCCGCGGCCATCCCCTCGAGGAGCCAGGCGCCGGCGAAGGCCGCGAGGGCGGCGGGCATGCCGAAGAGGGCGACGATCCGCCAGGCCGCCGCGCGGCCGAGGAGCGTCACCTTGAAGAGGTTGTTCGAGAGATGCACGACCGCGGTCGCCGCGATCGCCACGTCGATCGGGAAGAAGACGGCGAACGCGGGCATGAGGAGCGTGCCGAGCCCGAAGCCCGAGAAGAGCGTGAGCCCGGCGACGACGAGCGCCGTGCCGCAGACGACGACGTAGATCAGGACGGGGCCCCTCCTCTGCCGCGAGATCTTCCCATTCCCCGCAGAGCCTACGCCAGGGGTAAAATGAGGGTCACCGGAGCCCGGCCATGCCCAGAACGGTCCTCGAGCCGCGGTTTCAAGTGGAGTACCTGTCGATTCTCGACAGCGACGGCAACCTCGACGGAGCACTCGAGCCGAAGCTCCCCCCCGACGAGCTCCGGTCCCTCTACCGCGCCATGGTCCTGGGGCGCCGCCTCGACGAGCGCATGGTGCGCCTGCAACGGCAGGGCCGCATCGGCACGTTCGCGCCCGGCAAGGGCCAGGAGGCCTCCCAGCTCGGCAGCGCGTTCGCGCTGCGCCCGAGCGACTGGATGGTGCCGTCATTCAGGGAGACGGCGGCGATGGTCTGGCGCGGCTGGCCGATCGAGAAGCTCCTGCTGTTCTTCGCGGGCTACCTGGAGGGCGGCCAGCCCGCGCCCGGCCAGCGCGACCTGCCGATCACGATTCCGGTCGCGACCCAGCTCCCCCACGCGGTCGGCCTCGCGTACGCCGCCCAGTACCGCGGCGACGACGCGGTCGTCATGGTGTTCTTCGGCGACGGCGCGACCTCCGAGGGCGACTTCCACGAGGCGCTGAACTTCGCGGGCGTCTGGCACGTCCCCGTCGTCTTCGTGTGCCAGAACAACCAGTGGGCGATCTCGGTGCCGCTGAAGAAGCAGACCCACTCGAAGACGATCGCCCAGAAGGCCCTCGCCTACGGCCTGCCGGGCATCCAGGTGGACGGCAACGACGTGCTCGCGGTCTACGCGGCCGCGCGCGAGGCGGTGGACCGCGCGCGCGCCGGCGACGGGCCGACGCTGATCGAGTGCGTCACCTACCGGCTCGGCATGCACACGACCGCCGACGACCCGACGAAGTACCGCGCCGAGGAAGAAGTGAAGATGTGGGAGCAGAAGGACCCGCTGACGCGCTTCACCGCCTACTTGAAGGAGCGGAACCTCCTCGAGGAGGGGCTCGAGCAGAAGGTGGACGACGAGATCGGCGAGGCCGTGCGCCGCTTCGAGGCCACGCCACCGGCCGACCCGCGGACGCTCTTCGACCACGTCTACGCCGAGCCGCCGCCCCATCTCCGGGCCCAGTACCAGGAGCTGGCGCGGCGGATCGAGGGGGCCGGGCCGCCGCCGCCCGAGCCGGCCGCCGCGCCGCCGCGCGCGACGCCGATGCGCGGCCAGCGGCTGACGCGACGGTGAGGCCATGACCAAGCTCAACATGGTGAAGGCGCTGAACCTCGCCCTCTTCGAGGAGATGGAGCGCGACCCGGACGTGCTGATCCTCGGCGAGGACGTCGGCGTGGACGGCGGCGTCTTCCG
>JBBTPF010000266.1:0-12108 GCA_038066295.1 Candidatus Methylomirabilota bacterium
TGGCGGCTCATTAGCCGCTAGCGGCGGCGCGGCCCCTCGCTCTCCTCCGCCCGCCCCGGGCGCCGGCCGCGGAGGATGTCGAAGTCGCACCCGTCGTTCGCCTGGAGCACGTGATCGAGGAAGAGCCGGCCGTACCCGCTCGTGAAGTGCGGGGGCGGCGGTATCCAGGCTGCGCGCCGGCGCGCCAGCTCCTCGTCCTCCAGGCGCAGGGTGAGCGTCCGGTTCGGCACGTCGAGCTCGATCTCGTCCCCGTCGCGAACGAGGGCCAGCGGTCCCCCGACGGCCGACTCGGGCGCGACGTGGAGGATCACGGTGCCGTAGGATGTCCCGCTCATCCGGGCGTCGGAGATCCTCACCATGTCCTTCACACCCTGCCGGAGGAGGCGCGCCGGGATCGGCGCCGCGCCCCACTCCGGCATCCCGGGCGCGCCCTTCGGCCCCGCGTGCTTGAGGACGAGGACGGACGTCTCGTCGATCGGGAGCGCCGGGTCGTCGATCCGGCGGGCGAGGTCGTCGTGGCTCTCGAAGACGACGGCCCGACCCCGGTGGGTCAAGAGGTGGGCGGAGGCGGCCGACTGCTTCAGCACGGCGCCGTCGGGGCAGAGGTTGCCGGAGAGGATCACCGTGCCGCCTTCCCCGGCGAGCGGTGCGGCGAGCGGGCGGATCACATCCTCGTTCCAGCACCGGGCGTCGCGGACGTTGTCGGCGAGGGTCCGCCCGTTCACGGTGGGCGCGGCGCCGTGGAGGAGCGGCAGCAGCTCCCTCAGAACCGCCGGCAGCCCGCCGGCGTAGAAGAAGTCCTCCATGAGGTACTTGCCCGACGGCTTCAGGTTCACGAGGAGCGGCGTCGTCCGCGACAGCTCGTCGAAGCGCTCGAGTGGCAGGCGCACCCCGGCGCGTCCCGCGATCGCCACCAGATGGATGATCGCGTTCGTCGAGCCGCCGATCGCCATGTCCGCGCGGATCGCGTTGTCGAAGGCCCGGGCCGTGAGGATCTCCGAGGGCTTCGGCCCGCCGCCGAGCGCCATCTCGACGGCGCGGCGTCCAGAGAGCTCGGCGAGCGCGAGCCGCCGCGAGTCGGGGGCGGGGATCGCGGCGTTCCCCGGCAGCGCCATGCCGAGGGCCTCGGCCATCGAGGCCATCGTGGACGCGGTGCCCATCACCATGCAGTGGCCGGTCGAGCGGGAGAGACAGGCCTCCACCTCGCAGAGCTCCTCGTCGGTGAGCCGCCCGGCGCGCCGCTCGGCCCAGAGGCGCCGGGCGTCGGTGCCGGAGCCCAGCTCTTCGGTGCGCCAGTTGCCGCGGAGCATCGGCCCGCCGGTCACCATGACGGTCGGAACGTCCGCGGAGGCGGCGCCCATGAGCATCGCGGGCGTGGTCTTGTCGCAGCCCGAGAGGAGCACCACGGCGTCCAGGGGATAGGCCCGGATGCACTCCTCGACGTCCATCGCCATCAGGTTGCGGAAGAGCATCGTCGTGGGCTTCATGAGGATCTCGCCGAGCGAGATCGTCGGGAACTCGAGCGGGAAGCCGCCGGCGCTCCACACGCCCCGTTTGACCGCCTCCGCCACCTGCCGGAGATGGGCGTTGCAGTTGTTCAGCTCCGACCAGGAGTTGGCGATACCGATCACCGGGCGGCCGTCGAACACGAGGTCGCTGAACCCTTCGGCCCTGAGATAGGCCCGGTGCATGAACCCGTCGAGCGTCCTGGGGGCGAACCAGTTGTGGCTGCGGAGCGTGGTCATCCGAGATCTCCTGTCTCCGGCGCGCTCGGCGCGGATACCGCATGATATACTTCCCCGCGCTGCGTGAGCGCGCGACGCTCGAGGAGGACGTGCCGTGGCCCTGTACATCATGCTCAGCACGCTGTCGGAGTCGGGACGCAAGGTGCTCCGCGAGCGTCCCGGCTGGATCAGGAAGGTCAACGCCGACGTCAAGCGCATGGGCGCGCGCGTCGTGGCCCAGTACGCGGTGCTGGGGCCCTACGACTTCGTCAGCGTCATCGAGGCGCCGGACAACGCGACGATCTCGCGCGTGTCGGTCGAGTTGGGGGCGCGCGGTGGCGCGGCCGGGATGACGATGGCGGCGATCCCGCTCGACGAGTTCATCGCCAACCTCGAGGGCGGCGGCCGCCGGAAGAGGAACGAAAGGAAGAAACGGTGAGCGTGCTCGCGATCCACCCCGAGAAGTGCACCGGGTGTCTCCGGTGCGAGCTCGCGTGCTCGTACGCGCAGACCGGCGAGTTCCAGCCCGCGAAGTCGGTGATCCGCGTGTCCCCCTTCGAAGGCCATACCTCCTACGCGCCCTACACGTGCACGCAGTGCGCGGAGGGGTGGTGCATGACGGCCTGCCCGGTCGGCGCGATCACCATCAGCGCGGTCGGCGCGAAGGACGTGGTCGACGACCGTTGCGTCGGCTGCAAGCTCTGCACGATCGCGTGCCCCTACGGCACGATGTTCTACGACCCGGCCACGCGCAAGGCCTTCAAGTGCGACCTCTGCGGCGGCGGCCCGGCGTGCGTCGACGCGTGCCCGACGGCGGCGATCACGTACGAGGACGTCGCGACGGCCGACTGGCTCGGCGACTTCGCCCGCGAGCGGACCGCGCGGGTCCTGGTGGGGGTGAGCTGATGGCTACCCGGCATCTGATCATCGGCGGCGGTACCGCGGGCATCAACGCGATCCGCGCCATCCGTGAAGAAGAATCGGAGAGGTCCGAGATCACGCTCGTCAGCGCCGAGAAGCCGTACTCGCGCATGGTCCTGCCGTACTTCCTCGACCGCTCGATCGCCGAGTCTCACGTCTACACGGCGACCGCCAGGGTGCTGGCCGACTGGGGGGTGAAGACGCACCTCGGCCGCCGCGCGGCGGCGCTCGACGCGAAGGCGAACGTCTGCACGCTGGAGGACGGCACGAAGGTCGAGTTCGACGACTGCCTGATCGCGACCGGCTCCTCGCCGGTCAAGCCGCCGGTGCCGGGCGCCGACGGCCGCGCGGTGCACTCGTTCTGGACGCTCGACGAGGCTCGCGCCGTGGTCGCCGAGCTGAAGCCGGGCGGCCACGTCGTGATGGTCGGCGCGGGGTTCATCGCCTTCACCATCCTGAACTCGATCCTCTCGCTCGGCGCCAAGCTGACGATCGTCGAGGTGGCGCCGCGGATCCTGCCGCGGATGATCGACGCCGTGGGCGCCGGGCTCGTCGAGGCGTGGCTGAAGGACCACGGCGTGGCGATTCGCGCCGGTGTGAAGCTGACGAAGATCGCGGACGTGAAGGGCCGGAAACAGCTGAAGTTCGCCGCCGCCGCCGACCTCGCGGGCGACGTCGTCATCATGGCGACGGGCATCAAGACGAACCTCGACTGGCTCGAGGGCTCGGGCGTGGTGATCAACCGCGGCGTCGTCGTGGACGACCGCCAGCGCTCGAACGTGCCGAACGTCTACGCCGCGGGCGACATCGCCGAGGCGCGCGACCTCGTCACGGGGGAGCCTGCCGTGCACGCGATCGAGCCCACCGCCCAGGAGCACGGGCGCATCGCCGGCGCCAACATGGCGGGCAAGGACGTCCGCTACCGCGGGAGCCTCCTCATCAACATCGTCGAGGTCTGCCACCTCGACGTCGCGTCGTTCGGCGCGTGGGACGACGCGAAGGCCGAGGCGGCGACCGGCCTCCAGGCCGACCGCCCCGCGTACCGGAAGCTCCTCTGGCGCGGCGACCGCCTGACGGGCGCGATCATCCTGGGGCCCTCGAGCGACGTCTGGGCCACCAACGACGTCGGCATGCTGAAGGGGCTCGTCCAGTCCCGCGTCTCGCTCGCCCGCTGGAAGGCGCACCTGAAGCGGAATCCATTCGACGTCAAGCCCGCGTTCATCGCGTCGAAGACGACGAGCACGCTGCTCCCCGAAACCATCCTGGGCCGTCCGTCGAAGGCGCCCGGTGATACCCCGGTGGCCGTATGACCCCGGTCACTGCGAGAGCTCCGAAGGCGAAGAAGGCGACGAAGGCCGCGCCCGCGCTGCCCGGCAGCTACGCCGGCAGGCTCTTGCGCGTGGACCTGACGAAACGGCAGTGCCGGGCCGAGCCGTGGGGCCCCTACGACATGCGCGACACGCTCGGCGGGGCCGGGCTCGGCGCGATGATCCTGTACCGCGAGACGGCGACGAAGGGCGGCAAGGGCAACGTCGCCTGGGACCACCCCGACAACCGGCTCGTGCTGGCGACCGGTCCGCTCGCGGGCCTCCCGGTGTGGGGGACCGGCGCGCTCACGGTGGTGACCATCGGGGCTCAGACGAACGGCCCGACGTCCACGCAAGCCAACGGCTTCTTCGGGACGAATCTGAAGTACTCCGGCTACGACGCCATCGTCATCCAGGGCCAGGCGAAGGACTGGGTCTATCTCTACATCAACGACGACGCCGTCGAGCTGCGGGACGCCAGGGACCTCGTGGGCAAGGACACGTGGGAGACCCAGGACGCGCTCACCGCGGCGCTCGGGCTCTCGGGCCACCAGCTCTCGGTCTATTCCATCGGCGTCGCCGGCGAGAAGCTCGTGAGGTTCGCAGCGATCCAGGGCGACTACGGCCACGTCGCCTCCAAGAACGGCTGCGGCGCGGTCATGGGGAAGAAGAAGCTCAAGGCCGTGGCCATCGTCCGCGGCACGAAGGGGCTCAAGGCCGCCGACCCCCGAGGCGTGCTCCAGGCCGCCGACGACATCGCCTACGACCTCAAGACCGATCCGTCGGCGAAGTCGCTCTACGAGTGGGGGACGCTGCCGGGGGTGGTGAACCTCGGCAAGATGGGCGTGCTGCCCATCAAGAACTACACGACGAACGTCCCCTACGACGAGTTCACGAACTGGGAAGCGCCGAAGCTCCGCGAGGGCTTCGACCACCGGGGCCACCAGTGCAACGCCTGCGGCATGCACCACTGCCACATGCAGGTGATCCGGGGCGGCCGGCACAAGGGTGCCGTCGTGGACGAGCCCGAGTACGAAGGGTGGTCGGGCTGCGGCTGGACCATCGGCGCGACTGACAAGGAAGGCGTCTCCTGGCTCAACACCCAGGTGGACCGGGCGTGCGTGGACGTGAACGAGTTCGGCTGGGTCTGCGGCTGGGTGATGGAGTGCCAGGAGCGCGGCTGGATCACGAAGGAGCAGCTCGGCTTCCGGCTCGCGTGGGGCGACATCGAGGGCGCCAACCGGCTGCTCCAGATGATCGCGCGACGCGAGGGCCTGGGCGACGTCCTGGCCGAGGGGTGCAAGGGCGCCGCCGAGCGGCTCGGCGGGCCGGCCGGGGAGGCCGCCATCTACACGATGCAGGGCTCGGCCCCGCGCGGCCACGATCACCGCGGCCGCTGGGAAGAGATGCTCGACACCTGCACCGGGAGCACCGGGACGCTCGAGAGCGGCGTCCCCGTGCACGTGACGGAGCTCGGGCTGCCGGCCCGCATCAACCCGTTCAACGGCGAGGAAGTAGCCATGATGGTCGCCGGCATCCGCGGCCGGCGCCACTTCGAGGACTCGCTCGGCATCTGCATCTTCACCGGGCGCACGCGCCTGGAGAACCTCTGCCGCGCGCTCGGCGCGGCGACGGGGTGGCACTATTCGGTGGACGAGGCCATGCGTCTCGGCCGGCGGACGGCCGCGATCTTCCGCGCGGTGCGGCTCCGCTGCGGGATCGGCACGGACAGGGAGCGCCCGTCGGTCCGCTACGGCTCGACACCGACCGACGGCCCCGCCAAGGGCCAGGCTGTCGGCGCACAGTGGGAGCGGATGGTCGATGCCTGGTACGCGAAGGTCGGCTACGACCGGAAGACGGGCAAGCCCCTGACGAAGACGCTGAGGGGCCTCGGGCTCGACTGGCTCGCGCGCGACCTCTGGGGGAAGAAGGCATAGCGTCCTGATCCGGCTGGTCGTCGCCCCGCCCGTCGCTTGACCCTCCGAGCGTCGATGTGCTATTGGTTGGCGCTCATTTGCAGCGCTCCAGGGGGGATCTCATGGCACAAGTCATCGGATTCATTGGCCTCGGCATCATGGGACGGCCTATGGCCCGGAACCTCCTGAAGGCTGGGCTCTCTCTTGTCGTCCACGACCGCATTCGTGATCCCGTCGACGAGCTCGTCAAGGCCGGCGCCAAAGCCGGGACCTCGCCCAGGGACGTCACCGGCCAGTCGGACATCCTGATCACGATGCTCCCGAACTCGCCCGACGTGGAGCTGGTGGCACTCGGCCGAGACGGCATCATCGAGGGCGCGCGGCCGGGCCTCCTCTACGCCGACATGTCCACGATCTCGCCGATCGTCTCCCAGCAGGTCGGCGCGGCGCTCGCGGCGAAGGGCGTGAAGATGCTCGACGCCCCGGTGTCCGGCGGCGAGAAGGGCGCGATCGACGGGGTCCTCTCGATCATGGTGGGCGGCGACCGGGCCGTGTTCGATCGGGTGCTGCCGCTCTTCCAGGTGATGGGGAAGACCATCACGCTGCTCGGCCCGCTCGGCTTCGGCGGCTTCACCAAGCTCGCGAACCAGATCATCGTCGCCGGGAACCTGACCGCGCTCGCCGAGGCGCTGACGCTCGCGAAGAAGGCGGGGCTCGACCGCGAGCTCACGCTGACGGCGCTCGCCGGCGGGCTCGCCGGCTCGAAGTGCCTCGACCAGAAGAAGGCGAACTACCTCGCGAACACCTACAACCCTGGCTTCAAGATCGACCTGCACTTCAAGGATCTCGGCCTCATCATGGAGTCGGCGCGCGCGCTCGGTGTGCCGCTGCCGGCGACGGCGGTCGTCCAGGAGCTGTTCAACGCGCTCCGCGTGAAGGGCCGGGGCGGCCTCGATCATTCGGGCGTGATCACCCTGCTGGAAGAGCTCGCGGGCGTCTCCGCGTGAGGGCGACGGTCGATCGCGCCGGCCTCGACCCGCAGGGGCGTCTGCCGAAGGTCCAGGTCCGCCGCGTCCGGAAGGGGGATCTCTCGAAGGTCAAGGACGTCCTCGAGCAGACCTTCGGCGACTTCCTCGAGCGCCAGCTCGGCACGCGGCCTCGCCAGGCGTTCAGCGGCGCGCAGTACGTCCACCATCGCTGGCTCATGGAGCCGTGGGGCTGCTTCGTCGCCGAAGAGGACAACTCGAAGATCGTCGGTACCGCGCTCGCGGTGACGTGGGGCTCGGTCGGCCTCCTCGGGCCCGTCGCGGTGCTCACGAACTACCAGAACCAGACGATCGGCCAGCAGCTCATCCGCGCCGCGCAGGAGTTCTTCGACGAGAACAAGGCGACGCTTCACGGGTGCGTGACGTATCCGACGAGCCCGAAGCACCTGTTCCTGTTCCACAAGTTCGGCTACAAGCCGAAGCACCTCGTCGGCATCATGAGCCGCGCGATCGACCGCGCGCCGCTCCGCACCCCCCCGGCCGCGGCGAAGCCGGCCAGGGCGCCGCTCGGGGTCCGGCGCTTCTCGACGCTCGAGGAGACGAAGAAGAAGGCCACGCTTGCGAAGATCCACCGGATCACGAACGCCGTCTGCCGGGGCATGGACCTCTCGAAGGAGATCGAGATCGTGGACGGGCTCGCGCTCGGCGACACGCTCCTGCTCGAGCGCGAGCGCGACCTCGTGGGGTTCGCGATCTGCCACACGCCGGGCGTGAGCGAGGCGCCGACCGGCGCCCTCTACGTGAAGTTCCTCGCGATCGACCCGCCGCAGCGGAAGGTCGAGCACCTTGCCGAGCTCGTCGGGGCCCTCGAGTCGCTCGGCCAGGAGCTCGGCGTGCAGCGCGTGATCCTCCCCGTGTACTCCCGGTACTGGCTCGCGTACAGTACCCTCGTCCAATGCGGCTACCAGATCGACTTCACCATGGTCCGGATGCACCGGGGCAAGCAGGAGGATTACGAGGACCCCACGCACCTCGTGCTCGACGACTGGCGCTGATGCATCCGGGAGGTGTTCTCCGCGCCGGCGCCCTCCTCCTGGCGCTGGCGTCTCCCGCCGCCGCGCACTCGCTCCTGCTCGAATCGGCGCCCGCGGCCGGCTCGACCGTCGCCGGCCCCCGGCAGCTCACGGTGCGCTTCAACAACCGCATCGAGAAGCCGCTCTCGCGCCTCCGCCTCGTCAACGAGCGCGGTGAAGCTCAGCCGCTCGCCGCGCCGGCTTCCGACGGGCCCGCCGACCGCCTGACCGTCGGGCTGCCGGCGCTCTCGCCGGGGGCCTACCGCGTCGAGTGGCAGGTGCTCTCCACGGACGGCCACATCGTGAGCGGCGGCTTCTCGTTCCGCGTCGCGCCGTAGTCCATGGCGGGCGTCGGGCTGTTCCTTGTCTTCTACCGGGAGGGCTGAACGCGTGGCCCCGTTGATCTCCGGCGGCGCGACGGCCGAGGGGACGAAGCGGTACGCAGAGCGGTTTGCGGGGCGCCTGCCCCCGGAGCACTTCCGCGGGCTCGCCGGGCTCTCCTGCTCCACCGTCGGCGTCGGCACGTATCTCGGGCGCGAGGACGCGGCGACGGATGTCCTCTACCAGGACGCGATCGCGCGCGCGCTCGAGCTCGGGCTCAACGTGATCGACACCGCCGTGAACTACCGCCACCAGCGGAGCGAGCGGGCTGTCCGGACCGCGCTCGCCACGGCGGTGGGGACGGGGACCGTGCGGCGCGACGAGGTCGTCGTCGCGACGAAGGGCGGCTACATCCCGTTCGACGGCGCCGCCCCGCGCGACGCGCGCGCGTGGTTCACGGCGACGTACCTCGACACCGGGATCGTCGGACCCGGCGACGTGGCGGGTGGCTCGCACTGCATGACGCCGCGCTACCTCCGCGACCAGATCGAGCGGAGCCGCGTCAACCTCGGCCTCGAGACGCTCGACGTCTATTACGTCCACAACCCGGAGGCGCAGCTCGAGGCCGTCGAGCGGCCGGAGTTCCTCGCGCGCATCCGGGCCGCGTTCGAGACGCTCGAGGCGGCGGTGGGCGGGGGGAAGATCGCGCGGTACGGCACCGCGACGTGGAACGGCTACCGCGAGGATCCGCGCGCGCCGGGCCACCTCTCGCTCGAGGAGCTCGCCGGCGCAGCCCGGGACGTCGGCGGGCCCGACCACCACTTCCAGGTGATCCAGCTCCCGTACAATCTCGCGATGCCCGAGGCGTTCACGCGCGCGAACCAGCCGGTGAAGGGCGAGCTCGTCTCCCTCCTGGAGGCCGCGCGGCGCCTCGGCATCTACGTCATGGCGTCGGCGTCGATCCATCAGGGGCAGCTCGCGCGGAACCTGCCGCCCACCGTCGCCGAGCTGCTGCCCGGCTTCGCAACCGACGCCCAGCGCGCGCTCCAGTTCGTGCGCTCGACGCCGGGGATCGGCACGGCGCTCGTCGGCATGAAGTCGGTCGGTCACGTCGAGGACAACGCCGGCGTTGCGCCGACACCACCCATGCCGTGGGCCGAGTTCCAGCGGTTCTTCAGCGCGGCCTAGCCAGGGCGAACATATTGCAGATGCCGGTGGCGTCGGGTAGGTTGGTCGGGTGATCACGCTCGAGCGTGACTACGAGCGCGCTCTCGGGATCCGGCCGAGCGTGTCCGCGGTGATCTTCGACCGGCGCGGGCGCCTCCTGCTCCAGCAACGGTCCGACGGCGGGCAGTGGGGCCTGCCCGGCGGCTCGGTCGAGATCGGCGAGTCGGTCACGGACGCGGTGCGCCGCGAAGTCCGGGAGGAGACCGGATTCGTCGTGTCGGTGTGCCGGCTGGTCGGCGTGTACTCGGATCCCGCGTTCCAGGTGGTGCGGTACCCGAACGGGACCGTCTGGCACTACGTGAACGTGTGCTTCGAGTGCGCCGTGCGCGGCGGCGAGCCCCGGACGTGCGACGAGACGCTGGCGCTCGAGTACTTCCCGCCTCGCCGACTGCCGCGCGCGCTCCTGGCCAACCACAGGGTCCGTATCCGCGATGCCCGCGCCCGCAGGGTCGCGCCGTTCGTGCGTTGAGGGGGGATCGCGCGTGATGCGCCGGATTCATCACGTCGGGATCGTCGTGACGCGGCTCGCGGAGGCCTACCCGTTCTATCGCGAGACGCTCGGACTTCCGCTCCTGAAGGAGGCGGTGATCCCCGATCAGGGCGTGCGCGCGGCGCTCCTGGCGTGCGGCGACACGGAGATCGAGCTCCTCGAGCCGCTGGGCGCCGTCTCGAGCGTCGGGCGTTTTCTCGCGAAGCGCGGGGAGGGGCTCCACCACCTCTGCTTCGAGACCCCGGACATCGACGCGGCGCTCGGCAGGCTCAAGGAGAAGCACGCCGAGCTCATCGACCAGGCGCCGCGCGCCGGCCTCGCCGGGCGGATCGCGTTCCTCCACCCGAAGGCGTGCTGCGGCGTGCTCGTCGAGCTGGCGACGCCGACGGAGACGGAGCACGCGGTGTCCGCGCCGGTCCGGCTCAAGCGGCTCGTCATCGGCGCGCGCGATGTGAAAGAGACGACCGAGGCGTTCCAGTCGCTCTTCGGGTTCCCGAAGGTCGCGATGAATGGCGGGCCTCGGACGATGCTGGCCGTGGGTCGCGGCGCGCTCCTGATCGTGCCGTCCGAGGAGGTCGGCGGGACCGAGGGCATGGTCGCGCTGTCGCTCGTCGCCGAGGATTTCGCGGCGCTCATGGCGGCGTTCGACCGCGCCGGCGCCAGGTGCCTCCGGGGCGCCGGCGAGGTCACGCTCGAGCGCCCCGCGAGCCACGGCGTGCATCTGCACATCAGCCGTTACGAGTAGGAGCGCGCCGATCCTGTCTCGCGCATGCTGAACGCCGTGAGCCGCGGGGCCCTCTACGCGGCGCTCGTCTGGGCCCCGCTCGCCTCGGGCGCCTACCGCGGCTGGCCCCTCGCGATCCTCACCCTGCTCGTGGCCGTGGGGCTCGCCGGCCGGCTCGGCGGGATGCTCGCCGAGCGGCGGCTCGAGTGGCGGCGCACGCCGATGGACCTCCCCCTCGCCCTGCTGGTGGCGCTCGTCCTCGTCCAGCTGGCGCTCGGCAACGGCCCCCTCGTCCGCTGGGCGCTGGCGCCCCCGCCGCCCGCCCCGGAGCTCCGGGCTGCGTTCCCCGCGCCGCTCTTCGGCGTGGGCACCGTCACGCCGCCCCAGACGCTCCGCTCGCTCCTGCTCTTCCTCCTCTACGCGGCGACCTACTACCTCGTCGTCCACCACGTGAAGACGCGGCGGCAGGTGACCCGGCTCGCCCGCACGCTCCTGGCCCTCGGCGGGCTCATGGCGTTCCTCGGCCTCCTCGACTATCTGACGGGAGAGACGTGGCTCCTGGCCTGGCGCGATCACCCGTACGGCGGACGGCTCTCGGCGACCTTCGTCAATCCTGACCACTTCGCCTCGTGGCTCGCGATGCTGATCTGCCTCGGCGTCGGCTGGGTCGTGGCGCGCGGGCGCGAGGGGCGGGGCGCGCCGGCGCTCGCCGAGCTGCTCGCGAGCCGCGAGCTCCGCGAGCAGGTGGTGCGCCGCTACCTGCCGGTCGTGGGGCTCGTCACGATGGCGATCGCGATCGTCTTCACGCTCTCCCGCGGAGGCGTCCTGAGCCTCGGCGCGGCGCTCGTCGCGATGCTGGCGCTCCTCGGGGCGACGGGGCGGGCGCGGCGGAGCCTCGTGGTCACCGGGGTCCTCCTCGTCGCGGTCGCGGGCTACGGGGGCTGGATCGGCTTCGAGCCGTTCCTGGCGCGGCTCGCGCAGAGCCCTGAGGGCGCGCTCGACCGCCTGGGCCTGTACGTCTCGTCCCTGCCGATGCTGAGGGACTTCCCCGTGCTCGGCGTCGGGTTCGGCGGCTACCTCGAGCTCTACCCGCGCTACCAGCCACTCCGATACCGGCCGCACGAGGTCTATTTCCCCTACGCCCACAACGACGTCCTCCAGCTCGTGCTCGAGACGGGCGTGGTGGGCGCGGCGATCGGCCTGCTCTTCCTCTGGCGCGTGGTCGCCGACCTCGGCGCGGCGCACCTGTTCGGGCGCGGCGCCTGCCCCGTCGACGGCGGGGCCGGCGAGGGGGCGCGCCGCAACGACCCGCTGAGCGTCGGGATCGCCATCGGCGCGCTCGGCGGAGCCCTCGCGATGCTCGCGCACAGCACCCTCGACTTCGGCATGCGGATCCCGGCCAACGGCGTGCTCGCCGCG
>JBBTPF010000267.1:0-5710 GCA_038066295.1 Candidatus Methylomirabilota bacterium
ATCGAGGAGCGGCGCCCGTTCACGCTCGTGCACGCCGGCCGGCTCCACTGGCTGGATGAGGAGGGGCGCCTCCTCGGCGCCTCGCCGCAGGCGGTGGTCGCGCAGGTGCCCGTCGTCAGCGGCCTCTCCGAGGAGGAGCTCGCCTCGCTGCGCTCGGCGCCCGGCCCGAAGGCGCTCGTGGCGATCGCGCTGATCAAGGCGCTCCTCCGGAGCGGGAGCGCGCTCGTCGCCGAGATCTCCGAGATCGACATGAGCCGCCGCGACGGGCCGGTCCTCTACACGGTGGACGGCGTGGAGGTGCGGCTCGGCGCCGAGGACTGGGAGGAGCGGCTCGCGCGGCTCGAGGGGGTCCTCGGGCAGGTCGCCACCCAGGACGTCCGCGCGGTGGACCTCCGATTCCGCGACCAGGTCGTCTTCCAGCGAGGAGGCTCGCGATAAGACGCGCGAAGGCCCAGGACCTCGTCGTCGGCCTGGACGTCGGCACCACGAAGATCTGCGCGGTCATCGCGCGCGCGACCCCGGCCGGCGGGCTGGACGTCGTGGGCGTGGGCACGGCGCCCTCGCACGGCCTGCGCCGCGGCATCGTCGTCAACATCGACTCCACCGTCGAGGCGATCAAGGCGGCCGTCGGCGAGGCCGAGCAGATGGCCGGCGTCGAGGCCTCAGGCGTGTACGCCGGCGTGGCCGGCGGCCACATCCGCGGCGTGAACAGCCGCGGCGTCGTCGCGGTCTCCGGCAAGGACCGCGAGGTGCGCGGGGCCGACGTCGAGCGCGTGGTCGAGGCGGCGCGGGCCATCAACCTGCCGCAGGACCGCGAGATCATCCACGTCCTGCCCCAGACCTTCCTCGTGGACGACGGCGACGGGATCCGCGACCCGATCGGCATGTCGGGCGTGCGCCTCGAGGTCGAGGTGCACATCGTCACGGGCGCGGTCACCGCCGTACAGAACGTCGTCCGCTCCGTGAACCGCGCCGGCCTCGCGGTAGAGGACATCGTGCTCGAGCCGCTCGCCTCCGCGGAGGCGGTGCTCTACGAGGACGAGAAGGAGCTCGGCGTCCTCGTGATCGACATCGGCGGCGGCACGACCGACGTCGCCCTGTTCAGGAACGGCGCGATCTGGCACACCACGATCTTCCCGCTCGGCGGCGACCACATCACGAACGACATCGCGATCGGCCTGCGCACCCCATTGCCCTCCGCCGAGGACGTGAAACGGCGGTACGGGTGCGCGCTGACGGCGCTCGTGCCGGCGGAGGAGACCGTGGACGTGCCCTCGGTCGGCGGCCGCAAGCCGCGCCAGCTCTCGCGCCAGGTGCTCTCGGAGATCGTCCAGCCGCGCGTGGAGGAGATCCTCACGCTCGTCGCCCGCGACCTCGGGCGCGCGGGATTTCAAGACGCGGCGACCTCGGGCGTCGTGGTCACCGGCGGCACCTCCATCCTGGAGGGCGTGCCGGAGCTCGCGGAGGGCGTGTTCGACCAGCCCGTACGCCGGGGCGTGCCCCGGGGGGTCGGCGGGCTCGCCGACGTGATCCAGAGCCCGATCTACGCGACCGCCGTGGGCCTGGCGCTCCACGGCGCGCGCCGGCACGGGTCCGGCGCGGCGGCGGGGGCGGCGGACGGGAACCCCCTGAGCCGCGCAGTCCGGCGGCTCGCCGGGTTCTTCAATGACATGTTCTAGGACGGGCCGGGGTGGGCAACAGCCGCCACTGTTTCCCTCCGACGTGGCCCGTGCATCTCGCCGGCGCGGCCGGGCCGCCGCGGGCGAGCACTCAGAGGAGGACCTGATGGAGAGGGATCGCACGCGGCGCCCGCTCTTCGAGATCGACGAGGTGGAGCGGGCGGCCAAGATCAAGGTCATCGGCCTGGGCGGCGGTGGCGGCAACGCCGTGAGCCGGATGATGGCGGCCGAGTTCAGCGGCGTCGAGTTCATCGTCGCCAACACGGACGTCCAGGCGCTCCACAGCTCGCCCGCGCCCGTCAAGCTCCAGCTCGGCGCCAGGCTCACGAAGGGGCTCGGCGCGGGCTCGAACCCGGAGATCGGCCGCGAGGCGGCGCAGGAGGACCCGGACCAGATCACGCGCCTCCTCACCGGCGCGGACATGGTCTTCATCACCGCGGGCCTCGGCGGCGGGACCGGCACCGGCGCGGCGCCCGTCGTCGCCTCGCTCGCCAAGGACCTCGGGCTCCTCACCGTCGCCGTGGTGACCAAGCCCTTCACCTTCGAGGGGCGGAAGCGGGCGCTCCAGGCGGAGGCCGGGCTCGAGGCGCTCCGCGGCGTGGTGGACACGCTGATCACCATCCCGAACCAGCGCCTCCTCTCGGTGGTGGACCGCGGGACGCCTTTGATCGAGGCCTTCCGCGTCGCCGACACGGTTCTCCAGCAGGCCGTGCAGGGCATCTCGGACCTGATCCTCGTGCCCGGGCTCGTCAATCTCGACTTCGCCGACGTCCGGACGATCATGTCGGGCATGGGCCTGGCGATGATGGGCACCGGCACGGGCAAGGGCGAGCACCGCGCGCTCGACGCCGCCCAGAAGGCGGTGGCCAGCCCGTTGCTGGACGACACGTCGATCGAAGGCGCGCGCGGCATCCTGATCAACTTCACCGGCGGACCCGACCTCTCCATCCACGAGGTCGAGGAGGCGGCGCGGATCGTTCAGGAGGCGGCCCACGAGGAGGCGAACATCATCTTCGGCGCGGTCATCGACCCGAACATGTCGGACGAGGTGCGGATGACCGTGATCGCCACCGGCTTCGCCGAGAAGAAGGAGGCCGTCGGCGTCGGCGGCAAGGTGGTGGATCTGCCGCGCGTGCCGCGCTCGAGCCCGGCCTCCGGCGGGAGCTGGCACCGGCGGGCGGGCGCGCTGCGGGCCGACGGGGACGATCAGCTGGGCGACGGGGACCTCGAGGTTCCCGCGTTCCTGCGGCGCCAGGCCGACTGAGGTTGTGGATTTATCGGGGCCGCGGGCGGGGGGGGTCTCTCCGACCACGGCGCTGACGCCGCACGGTGAGCCGCCGGCCTACTTCACGTTCGGGGCGCTGGCGGCCCTCGGGCTGCCCCACGCCACGACGACGCGCCACTGCCCGGGCGTCGCCTCGTTCGCCGAGCCGATCTCGCCCGCCCACCCCCACGCCCCCTTCCGCGGCGACGCCGTCCAGACCCTCGGGGGCGCCGGCCTCGACCTGGCCCGCGTGGCCTACGCCCGCCAGGTCCACGGTGCCGACGCCGCGCGCGCTCCTGCGGGCGGCGGGTTCGCCGGGTCGGTGGATGTCATGACCACCGCCGAGTCCTCGGTGCCGCTCGCCGTCTTCACCGCCGACTGCCTGGCGATCGTGCTCTACGACCCGGCCGTGCCTGCGCTCGCGGTCGCCCACGTCGGCTGGCGTGGCACGGTGCGCGGGGCGGCGCAAGCAGCCGTCGCGGCGCTCGCCCAGCTCGGCGCGCGTGCGTCGCGGCTCCAGGCGGCCATCTCCCCCTCGATCGGCCCCTGCTGCTACGAGGTGGACGAGCCGGTGATGCGACAGCTCGCGAAGGCGTACCCGGGGCGCTGGGAGGCCTGGACCAAGCCGGCGCGCCCGGGCCACGTGATGCTCGACCTCTGGGGGGCCAACGAGGCCCTCCTCGAGGAGAGCGGGGTGAATCCCGCGCGCATCGAGAACGGCCGCCTGTGCACCGCATGCCGCCTCGAGCTCTTCTTTTCGTACCGCAAGGGCAATCGCGGCCGGCTGGTCACGCTGGCGGCGCTGCCGTAGAATCGCCGTGCGGCCATGCACGAGATCAGGGCCAACCTCGAGCGCGTGCGCGAGCGGATCGCGCGCGCGGCCGAGCGCGCGGGGCGGCGGGCGGAGGACGTGCTGCTGGTCGGCGTGTCGAAGACCGTCGAGGTCGGGCGGATCCGCGAGGCGGTCGCGGGGGGACTGCCGGCGCTCGGCGAGAACCGGGTGCAGCAGGCGCGCCCCAAGATCGCCGAGATCGGGCGGCCGGTCCCCTGGCACCTCGTCGGCCAGCTCCAGACGAACAAGGCGAAGGATGCCGTGGAGCTGTTCGACGTGATCCACTCGGTGGATCGCCCGGAGCTGGCGCGGGAGCTCGACAAGCGGGCGCGGCAGCGCGGCCGGCCGGTCGAGGCTCTGGTGCAGGTGAACCTCGCCGGCGAGGGGCAGAAGGGCGGCGTGGTGCCGGAGGGGCTCGGCGAGCTGCTGGACTCCGTGGCGGGCTTCGACCACGTGAGGGTGCGGGGGCTCATGGCGATCCCGCCCGAGGCGCCCGACCCGGAGGCCACGCGAGTCTGGTTCCGCACGCTCAGGAAGCTCGGCGAGCGCCACCGACTCGCGGAGCTCTCGATGGGCATGAGCGGAGACTTCGAGGTGGCGATCGAGGAGGGCGCGACGATGGTCCGCGTCGGCACGGCGATTTTTGGACCCCGCCCGCCGCGACCGGGGAAGGAGCCGGAGGAGCGATGACCATCAAGGGCAAGAAGGTCGGGTTCGTCGGCGCCGGCAACATGGGCGAGGCGCTGATCAAGGGCCTCCTCGCGGCCAACCTCGTGCCGGCGGAGGCGGTCCACGCGACCGACGTGCGTCTCGAGCGCCTCAAGGAGCTCGACCGCCGGTACGGCGTCCAGATCGCCGCCGACAACACGGACCTCGTCCGCCACGCTGACGTCGTCATCATGGCGGTGAAGCCCCAGATCATGGACTCCGTGCTGAAGGAGATCGCGCACGCCGTCACCCGGCGGAAGCTCGTGATCTCGATCGCCGCCGGCGTCTCGACGGCGAAGATCCGCGCGGCCCTCGGCAAGGACGCGCGCCTGATCCGCGTCATGCCGAACGCGCCCGCGCTCGTCCTCGAGGGCGTCACGGCGATCGCCAAGGCGGAAGGCCTCGAGCCCGGCGACCTCGACACGGCCGGCGAGATCTTCAGCGCCGTCGGCCGCGTCGTGGTGCTGGACGAGGAGCTGATGGACGCCGTGACGGGCCTCTCGGGCTCCGGCCCCGCGTACGTGGCCGTCGTGATCGAGTCGCTCGCCGACGGCGGCGTCAAGATGGGCCTCGACCGGATCACCGCCATGACGCTCGCGACGCAGACGGTCCTGGGCGCCGCGAGGCTCCTCCTCGAGACGGGGCTCCATCCCGGCGCGCTCAAGGACATGGTGAGCTCGCCCGGCGGCACCTCGATCGCGGGCATCGCCGCCCTCGAGGAGGGGGGAATCCGGACGACGTTCATCACGGCGGTGGAGCGCGCCACCCAGCGCTCCCGCGAGCTCGGGCGCGGGCCCGGATGATAAGATGAAGCCGTGTTCGTCCTGAGCAACCTCGTCCTCGCGCTGGCGAAACTCGTCACTCTGGCCCTCGAGGCGTATTTCTGGGTCATCATCGCGCGGGCGCTCCTCTCCTGGGTGAACCCGGACCCGTATAACCCGATCGTCCGCTTCCTCCACCGCATCACCGAGCCCGTGCTGCGGCCGATCCGGTACCGGCTCCCGACGCTCGCGATGGGGCTGGACCTGTCGCCGGTGGTCGTCCTGCTCGCGATCAAGTTGGCCGAATGGGTCGTCGTGGATTCCCTGCGCGACCTCGCGCTGAGCCTGAGATAGCGAGTCGGAGGTTCCGATGCGCATCAGCCCCCTCGACATCCGGCAGCAGCAGTTCACGGTCAAGATGTTCCGCGGCTTCGACACGCACGAAGTGGACGCGTTCCTCGACGAC
>JBBTPF010000268.1:0-10688 GCA_038066295.1 Candidatus Methylomirabilota bacterium
GGCGGACTTCGTTTTCCAGGCCGGGCGTCACTCCCAGTTCCATCACGAACCGCACCGGCGACGGCCCCATCGCCGCCAGCACGCCCTCCAGCTCGCGGCCGAAGAGGTCTACGCGGCCGTACGCGAGGCACGCGCTGAGCAGCCCGACCAGCTCACGGTCTCGAGGATCGGCGTAGCGGAGGGGAAACTGCACGGCGTCGCGCCCGACACGCGCGGTGTAATCGAACTCACGGTAGAGCCGCTCGAGCGGCTCCCTGAGCGTGGGCGTGAGCGTCATACCGCCACGCGGCATGATACCATGCGCCCGTCATGAAGGTCGGTATCGCCGGCCTCGGCGTGATCGGCCGCGTCGTGGCCCGCGCGCTCGACGACGGCATCCCCGGTCTCACGCTCGCCGGCGCCACCGCGCGTGATCGTGAGAAGGCCGAACGCTTCCTCAAGGGCCTCCGGTCGCCCGCGCCGTTCCTCTTGCTGGACGACCTCATCCGCGCGTCGGACCTCGTCGTCGAGGCGTCCACCCAGGCGCACCTCCGGGAGGTCGCGCCCAGGGCGCTTGGCGCGGGCAAGGATCTGGTCGTGCTCTCCTGCGGCGGACTCCTCGGCCGCCAGGACTGGGTGGACCTCGCGGCCAGGAACCACTGCCGCATCCTGGTCCCCTCGGCGGCGATCGCCGGACTCGACGGCGTCAAGGGCGCGCGGGTCGGCGCGATCACGTCGGTGACCATGGAGACGCGCAAGCCCCCGCGTGGCCTCGCCGGGGCACCATGGATCGCCGAGCGGAAGATCGACCTCGACGCGATCACCGAGGAGACGCTGATCTTCGAGGGATCCGCCACCGAGGCCTGCCGCGCCTTCCCCGCGAACGTGAACGTCGTGGCCGCCCTCTCGCTCGCCGGCATCGGCCCCGAGAAGACGCGGATCAAGATCTTCGCATCGCCGGAGCAGAAGATGAACAAGCACCGGATCACGGTCGATGGCGAGTTCGGCCGGCTCGCGATCGAGGTCGAGAACGTCCCCTCCGAGAACCCGCGTACGGGCAAGCTCTCCTACATGTCGACGATCGCGCTCCTGCGGGATCTCTCCGCCACGCTGCGTGTGGGGACGTAGCTCGGCCGCCGGCGATCCCTGCTTCCGCCCCGGCACACCTCCTCCCGACGACCATGACGCTTGAGGGACTGCATGTCGTATCAGTGCGGCTGGGTGGCCTCCAGATAGCGCTCGGCCTCGAGCGCGGCCATGCAGCCCGTCCCCGCCGCCGTCACCGCCTGGCGGTAGGTGTGGTCCTGGACGTCGCCCGCGGCGAAGACGCCGGGCACGCTCGTCTGGGTGGTGCCGGGCTTGACCTTGGCGTAGTCGTTCGACAGCAGATCGATCTGGCCTCGGAAGATCTGCGTGTTGGGCTGGTGGCCGATCGCGACGAAGAGGCCCTCCACGGGGCGCTCGGACAGCGCCCCCGTCCTCACGTCCTTCAGACGGACGCTCGTGACCTTGCCCTTCTCCACGTCACGGATGTCGTCGACGACCGTGTTCCAGAGGAACTCGATCTTCGGGTTCTTGAACGCGCGCTCCTGCATGATCTTCGAGGCGCGGAGCGCATCGCGCCGGTGGACGACCTCCACCCGCCGGCCGAGCCGCGAGAGGTAGAGCGCCTCCTCGAGGGCGGAATCACCGCCGCCGACGACCATGATGTTCCGGTCCTTGAAGAAGAAGCCGTCGCAGGTGGCGCAGGTCGACACGCCGCGCCCCATGAGCTTGGCCTCCGCGGGGAGCCCGATGAGCTTCGCGGAGGCGCCCGTCGCGATGATGACGGTGTGGCCCTCCCAGGCCCGCTCCCCCGCGCGCACGACGAAGGGCCGGCGGGCGAAGTCCACGGCCGTCGCGTCCTCGGCGATCGTCTCGGCGCCGAAGTGCTCCGCCTGCTTCTTCATGGTCTCCATCAGCTCCGGCCCCTGGATGCCCTCCACGAAGCCCGGGTAGTTCTCGACGAGGGTCGTCAGCATGAGCTGGCCGCCCGACTGCACGCCCGCGAGCATGAGCGGGGCGAGGTTGGCGCGGGACGCGTAGATCGCGGCGGTGTAGCCCGCCGGGCCGGAGCCGATGATGATCACCTTGCGCGTGGTCGCCATGAGTTCCTTCTCCTCCGAGTGATCTGAGACTTCTTAGCTCCTCCGCGCCGGGCGCGGACCCGCCGTCCAGGAGGCCCGGCCGGCACGTGATTCAGAGCTCCAGGATCTCCGCCAGCTCGCCGAGGTCGCGGATCTCGAACTGCGGCGGGTCGATCCCCGCCGGCAGCGCCTCGCGGCCGGGATTGACCCACGCCGCGTCCATGCCGATCCGCCGGGCGCCGAGCACGTCCATGTCGGCGCGGTCGCCCACGAAGAGCGCCTCCTCGGGCCGGACGCCGAGGCGGCCGAGCGCGGCGTCGAAGATCTCGCGCCTGGGCTTCCGCCAGCCGATCTCGTCGGAGACGACGATGGCGCCGAAGAGCCCGGTGACGCCCGCGCGCTCCAGGATGTCGAGCGCCGTCGGCGTGTAGTCGAAGTTCGAGACCACCGCGAGGCGGTAGCGCGCGGCGAGGCTCCGGAGCAGCGGGCCGTGATGCGCGGGAAAGTCGGCCGCGCGCCCCAGGGCGCCGCGATGGGCGTCGATGAGCGCCTGCGTGAGGCCCGGCGGGAGCGTGGCCTCGTCCAACCCGAGCCGGCGGAAGAAGTGCGCGAAGCGGACGGGCGCCGGGACCTCGCGGTGGTCGATGGCGCGCAGGCGCTCGGCCTCCCGCCAGCTCGCGATGAGGGCCTCGTAGCACTGCTCCAGGCCGATCTCCGGCGCGTGGACGCGCAGCAGAGCGTGCAGCGCTCCCGCCGAGGAGCGCACGGTCTTGCCGTTCACCTGGATCTCGGGCATGCGCTCGCGATCGAAGCGGACGAGCGTGTCGAACAGGTCGAAGAGGATCGCGGCGTACGGCATCAGAGGGGCTTCCGCCCGCCGCGGAGATGCGGGAAGTCCACGAGCCCCGCCCCGGCGTCCTTGAAGATGCCCCCGAGCTCCGCGACCCTGTCGCGGCCATGGGCCTTCATCGCGTCCTTCATGACCTCCGTGAGCGGCGGGATCAAGACCTCCACTCCGCGCGGCGTGAAGTAGCGCTCAGCCACGGATCGGATCGCCGACGAAGATGGCGTGGACCTCCTTCGGCCCGTGGACGCCGCGCGTGAGCGTCAGCTCGATGTCCGCCGTACGGCTCGGCCCCGTGATGAAGCTCACGATCGCCCCCCGGTCCGCGGGCTCGCCGCCGGCGTGCCACGCCTCGAGGAACACGCCGGCCTGGCTGAGCGACTCGACGAGCGCCGTCCGGTCGAAGACCGCGACGTGGTAGGGCGGCAGGAGCGACGTCGAGCGCGGCCGCCCCGCCCCCGAACGGATGACCAGCGTGCCGGTCTCGGCGATCGCGAGGTCCACGCCCGTGAGCCCCAGCTCGGCCTCCGCGACGAGCCGCCGGAGCCGCCCGCGTTCCGCCGCGTCAGCGACGGCGCCGGCAGGCATCGCGTGGGGCTCGAGCCCGCGCGCGGCGAGCGCCGGGCCGAGATCGGCGCCGAGCTCGCGCGGGTCCCACGCCACGAGCCGCCGCGCCTCACGCTCGCGCGCGATACCGGCGACCACCTGCGGCACCTCCGCGAGCGATGCCGCGCGATGGAACACCCCTCCCACGCGCTCGAATTCCTTCCTGAAGCGCTCGAGGGTCTCCCCCCAGCGCTCGGCCAGCTCCCGCCTGATCATCTCCGTGACGGCACGCGCGTCCGCCGGCCGCGGCGCCACCGAGGCGGGAAACAGGCCGGCGGTCTTCGCCATCTCGGCGCGGATCCGCGAGAGGAACTCGGTCCGGGTCGTCATTGTCGCGGGAGCCGCGAGTCCGGCTCGGACCGAGGGTGGTCTGCTCCAGGCGCGGCGCGGCTCCGTTGCTCGCGTTCCAGATCTTTCCAGCGTTCCTGGAAGGTCCGCGCGGCGACGGCGGGGAGATCGCGCGTTCGTGTCCACGCCCCCAGGGCGAGCGGCAGGCTCCGGATCGCGCCGCCGTGCGCGAACGGCCGCTGGAGAAGCCGCGCCACGGCGGCGCCCCAGCGGTAGAGCCGCGGCCGCGCCAGCACCGCCGCCAGCGCCTTGAAGGCGACCCGCTCGGGCCACGGCGCGATCTTCCGCTCGTCCACCTCCCGCCGGAGCGCGATCAGCATGCGCGGGATGTCGATCCGCACCGGGCAGGCATCCGCGCACGCCCCGCAGAGCGAGGAGGCGTGCGCCAGCTCCTTCACCGACGCCGGGCCGTTCAGCATCGCCGTCAGGAGGATCCCGATCGGCCCGGGATAGGTGTAACCGTAGGCGTGGCCGCCGATCTGGCGGTACACGGGACAGACGTTGAGGCAGGCACCGCAGCGCAGACAGTAGAGCGCCTCGCGTAGCGGCCCCGCGAGCTGGGCGATCCGCCCGTTGTCGAGGAGCACCAGGTGGAACTCGTCGGGCCCCTCGAGTTCTCCCGCCCGCCTCGGCCCGCGCACGAGCGTCGTGTAGACCGACAGCTTCTGTCCGGTCGCACTCTTCGCGAGGATGGCGAGGAAGACCATGAGGTCGGTCATCGAGGGCACGACCTTCTCGACGCCCATGACCGCCACGTGGACGCGCGGGAGCGCGGTGACCATCCGGCCGTTGCCCTCGTTCGTCACGAGGACGACCGTCCCCGTGTCGGCCACGGCGAAGTTGGCGCCGGTGATCCCGAGGTCGGCCTGGAGGAACTTCTCCCGCAGCTCCGCGCGGGCGATCTTCGTCAGCACCTCGGGGTCCGCGGCGACCTGGCGCCCGAGCTCCCGGGCGAAGAGGTCGGCCACCTGGCCCCTGGTCTTGTGGATGGCGGGCGCGATGATGTGCGAAGGCCGCTCGTGGGCGAGCTGGATGATGTACTCGCCGAGGTCCGTCTCCACGGGCGTGACGCCCGCGCGCTCGAGGGCCTCGTTCAGGTCGATCTCCTCCGTCGCCATGGACTTCGACTTCACCGCCATGCGCGCGCCGGTGCGCCGTGCGATGTCCAGGATGATCGCGCGCGCCTCCTCGGGCGTGGCGGCGAAGTGCACCGTGCCCCCCAGGCGCTCGACGTTGTCGCAGAGCTGCTCGAGGTGGCGGTCGAGGTGCTGGAGCGTCGCCTCCTTGATCTCCCGCGCCCGATCGCGCAGGCGCTCGCCCTCCGGGAAGTCGTCGAAGGCCTCGCGGCGGAGCCCGATGAACTTGTTCGTCGCGATCGTGAGCGCCTCCTGGAGGAAGGCGTCCTGCATGGCGCTCCTGGCGCGCCGGCGGAACGGGACGGAGAGGTCGGCCTCGGTCATTTGTAGCGGGGTCCGCGAGGCCGGCGTGGTCGTGCGAACCCGCAGGGCGTTCGACGCCCGAGGCGAGCCTGAGTGGATCCGTGGGTGGCCTGCGAAAGGCACGCGTCGCTCACTTCCCGCCCCCGTCGAGCAGCTCCGCCAGGTGGAGCGCGCTCACGCGCGAGCCACGGCGCTTGAGGCCGCCGCCCATCTGCATGAGGCAGCCCGCGTCGCAGGCGACGACGCACGCGGCGCCCGTGGCTTCCACGTTCTTCAGTTTCTTGTCGAGGATCTGCGAGGAGATCTCGGGGAGCCGCACGGCGAACGACCCGCCGAAGCCGCAGCACTCCTCCGCGCCCGGCAGCTCCACCAGCTCGACGCCCTTCATGTTCCGAAGGATCGTGCGCGGGCTCTCGGACTCGCCGAGCCCCCGGAGGAGGTGGCAGGAGTCGTGATAGCTGACGCGCCCGCTCACCGTGGAGCCGAACTCGGCCTTCCCGAGGACCCTGACCAGGAACTGCGACAGCTCCCACGTGCGGCCCGCGAGGGCGGCCGCCTCCTGCTCGAGCGCCGGATCGCGCAGGAGCCCCGGGTACTCCTGCCTCACCATCCACGCGCACGAGCCCGAGGGCACCACGACATGCTCGGCGTTCTCGAACAGCCCGAGCGTGCGCGCCGCGACCGCGGCCGCCTCCTTGTGGTAGCCCGAGTTGAAGAGCGGCAGCCCGCAGCACGTCTGGCCCTCCGGGAACTCGACCGTCACGCCGAGGCGCCGGAGCAGGCGGACGATGCGCACGCCCACCTCGGGAAAGAACAGGTCCCCGAGGCAGGTCACCATGAGCGACGCGCGGATCGGGGCGGTCATTTATCGGGTGCCGCGAGGCGGGCGCCACCGTGGGTGGGCTGAGACAGGTGCGCTACCGGCGGCGTCACGACGACGAGGACCAGGAGGGGCGAGGTACCGTCGTTGACCAGGCCGTGCTCGACGCCGGCGCGCGCGACCACAGCCTCACCCGCCTCGAGCCTCAGCTCCTCGCTCCCGACGCGGAACCGGCCCCGGCCCTCGAGCACGTAGTAGATCTTGTCCTGGTCGCCGTGCGTGTGGGCCCTCTGGGACTGGCCGACCCCGACGCAGTAGAGGTCGAGCTGGGCGCGCTCCGTCGTCGCGAGCGCGATCTTGGCCATCGTGTCCGGCTGGAACTTCGCGTGGTCCTTAATGCGGATACGCATCAGCCGCCCTCGCCAGCAACTCTACGGGATGCACGATCTCCACGTCCAGCCCGCGCGCGCGACACCCCTGTGCGATCTGCAGGAGGCAGCCCGGATTGCCCGTCGCCACGACCGTCGCCCCCGATTCCGCGATGCGCGTCGCTTTCTGCGCGAGCAGCTCCCCGGCGATCGCCGGCTCGAGGAGATTGTAGACGCCCGCGCTGCCACAACAGAGATCGCTGTCGCCGAGCTCGATCAGCTTGAGCCCCGGGATCCGGCGCAGGAGGGCCCGCGGCTCCTGGCGCACGCGCTGGCCGTGGGCCAGGTGGCAGGCATCGTGGTAGGTCACCGTGACCGGGAGCGGCCCGAGCGGCAGCTCGGCGTCCGCGAGCACCTCCACGACGTCGCGCGCCCGCCCGGCGAGCCACGCGGCCTCCGGCGCCCAGTGGCCGTACTCTTTCATCGCCGAGCCGCAGCCCGCGGCGTTGGTCACGACGAAGTCGAGGTCGTCGGGGAAGACGGCCGCCAGCGCGCGCGCGCGCGCGCGCAGCGCGTCGGCGCGTCCCGCGTGCAGCTCGAGCGCGCCGCAGCACCCCTGCGCCGGCGGGACGATGACGTCGTAGCCGGCGAGCGAGAGGAGGCGCGCCGTGTCGCGGTTGACGCCTGGATAGAGGTGGCGCTGCACGCACCCGGTGAGGAGCCCCACGCGGCCGCGCCAGCGCGCGCGCGCCGGGATGAATTCCGGCAGCGGGGCCCGGTCCGGCACGCTCCGGACGAGTCCTTCCAGCGCGGCGAGGCGCGGGAACATCTCGAGCACGGCCGTGGCCCGCACGAGCCGCTGCAATCCCGAGCGCTGGTAGAGCTTGAGCGCCGCGAGCGCCGCGCCGACGCGCCCGGGATGCGGAAACACGCGATAGAGAAGCGCCTGAAGGAGGCGGTGCCGCGGCGGCGGGCCATCGCGACGGAGCTGGGCGCGCGTCGCCTCGAGGAGCGAGCCGAACGGGACGCCCGAGGGGCACGCCGTCTCGCACGCGCGGCACCCGAGACAGAGGTCGAAGTGGCGTCCGAACGTCTTCGAGAGCCCGATGCGGCCCTCGGCGGCGGCGCGCATCAGGTAGAGCCGGCCGCGCGGCGAGTCCATCTCCTCGCCGAGGATCCGATACGTCGGGCACTGCGGCAGGCAGATGCCGCAGTGGACGCACTTCCTGATGTCGTCGAGCGAGGGAATGTCCGGGCCGGCGACGACCGCCGTCGCCATCAGAGACCGCCCACGAACCGGCCCGGGTTCAGGACTCGTTTCGGATCGAACTCGTCCTTGAGCCGGCGCATGAGCGCGAGAGGCCCCGCCTCGATCGGCCCCCACGGATCCACGGCGGCGCGCACCGCGGCCGGCGCCTTCCGGATGACGACACTGCCGCCGACGGGAGCGACGAACTGCCTGAGTCGCTCGACCACGGCACCCACCCGCCTGGGGTCCGTCTCGGGACACCACGCGCGCAGGCTGCCGAGGGGGGCGCACGCCGTGATCGTCGGGCGCGCGCCGGCGCATTCGTCGCCGATGGCCTGCGCGATCTCACCGGCCGTCTCGGCGAGCTTCGAGGCGAGCGTGCCGACCGCGAGCCGCACGCCGTCGTCCGGCGCCATGGCCTTCCCGTAGCCTGCCCAGAAGCCGTCGGCGAGCGGCGTCACCGTCCCGCCCGCGTCGCGGGCGAACGCGCGGAGGGTCTCGCCCTGGGCGCGCACCGCGGGCTCGGCGGTGCCGATCGAGACCGCCACGGCCGCGCCCATCCCGGCGACACCGCACACGGCGAGCGCGGCGGCGTTGAGCCACTCGACGCGGCTCGGCTGCACGGGCGAGTCGAGCAGGCGCGTCACGAACGCCTGCGCCGCGGCCGCGTCGCCGAACCCCGCGAGCCACCCCGCCTCGAATTCCGGCGCCGGGTGCAGGCGCAGCGTCAGCTCCCCGAGCACGCCGAGCGTCCCCAGCGCGCCCACCATCAGCTTGGGCACGTCGTAGCCGCTCACCGACTTGACGACCTTCGCGCCGCCCCAGGTCGAGACGCCGTCGGCCTGGACGAAGCGCACGCCGAGCAGGAAGTCGCGCATCGCGCCGTAGCGCGCGCGCAGCGGGCCGCTCGCGTTCGTCGCGGCGATGCCGCCCAGCGTCCGCGCGGCGGCGCCCGGCGGGTCGAGCGGGAGGAACTGGCGGTGCGCGGCCAGCCGCGCGGCGAGCGCGCCGACGGTGACGCCGGCCTCCACGGTGATCGTGAGGTCGTCGGGGTTGTGGTCGACGATCCTGTCGAGCCTCGCGAGGTCGAGCACCAGGTCCGCCCGCGCCGGCGGGCGGCCGAGCTCCAGATCGGTGCCGCCGCCCCGCGGGACGACGGCGAGGCCGGCGTCGTGGGCCAGGGCCAGGAGGCGGCCCACCTCGTCGAGTGACGCGGGACGCGCGACCCAGCGCGGCTCGAGGCCGTCCACAGCGAAGCGGGTACGGGTCGCGCCGTCCTGCAGCACGTGCTCGCGTCCCGCGATCGAGGCGAGCGCGTCGCCGAGGGAACGCGCGGTCATGCTGATCCTAGATCCAGGTGCCTGCCGGCACGCGCGGGCGCGCCGGGCGGAACCCCTCGCCGCACGCCGGATGCGCGGGCAGGAGCTTGCCGGGGTTCATGATCCGGTCGGGATCGAACGCGCGCCGGATGCGGTACATGAAGTTCAGGTCCGCCTCGGCGTACTGGAGCGGGAGGTGCTTCGCCTTGTCGAGGCCCACGCCGTGCTCGCCCGTGACGGTGCCGCCCATGGCGATGCACGCGTTGAGCAGCTCCTCGTTCGCGGCCTTCGCGCGCTCGAGCTCGCCGGGGCTCCGGTCGTCGTAGAGGATGAGCGGGTGGAGGTTGCCGTCGCCCGCGTGGAAGACGTTCGCGATCTGCACGCGGTGCCGCGCGCCGATCGCGACCACCTCCCGCATGATCGCCGGGAGCTTCGAGCGCGGGACGACGGCATCCTGCAGGAGGTACGTCGGCGCCAGCCGACCGACGGCGCCGGCCGCCTCCTTGCGGCCCTTCCAGAGGAGCGCGCGCTCGCTGTCATCGCGTGCCACTCTCACCTCGAGCGCGCCGCGCTCCCAGCAGATCGCCGCCGCGCGCTCGGCCTGCGCCTCGATCTCGGCCGCGGGCCCGTCCAGCTCGATGAGGAGCACGGCGGCGGCGCCCTTCGGGTAGCCGGCGCCGATCCCCTCCTCGATCGCGCGGATCATCAGCTCGTCCAGCATCTCGAGGGCGGCCGGGATGATGCCGGCGGCGATGATCGCGGAGACCGCCTCGGAGGCGTCCTCGATGGCCGGGAACGAGGCGAGGATCGTCTTCACCGCCTCCGGCGCGTGGAGGAGGCGTACGGTGACGGCGGTCACGAGCCCGAACGTCCCCTCCGAGCCGACCGTGACTCCGGTCAGGTCGTAGCCCGGCCGGTCCGCGACCTTCCCGCCGAGACGCACGAGGTCGCCCGCGCCCGTCACCAGCTCGAGCCCGAGCACGTGGTTGGCCGTGATGCCGTACTTGAGGCAGTGCGGCCCGCCGGCGTTGGTGGAGACGTTCCCGCCGATGGAGGACACCATCTGGCTCGACGGGTCCGGGGCGAAGAAGTAGCCGCGCCCCTCCACGGCCTTCGTGAGCCAGAGGTTGATGAGCCCGGGCTGGACGGTCGCGCAGCGGTTCGGCAGATCCACGTCCAGGATGCGCGTCATGCGGTTCATCCCGACCATCACGCCGCCCGACGGCGCCATCGCGCCGCCGATGAGCCCGGTGCCCGAGCCGCGCGGCACGACGGGAACCCGCTCCCGCCGGCACAGGCCCACGATCGCCTGCACCTGCTCGGTCCGGTCCGGGAGCGCGACCGCGTCCGGCGCGCCCTTGTAGAAGGTGTGCATGTCGCACTCGTAGACGAGCCGCCCTTCGGGGGTGAGGACGAGCCCGTCGCGCCCGAGAATCCGCTCGAGCTCGGCGACGACGGAAGGGCTCAGGGGCATGGACGACTGTCCCCCGGGCAGGTCAGGAGATCTTCCAGGTGTCCCCGGAGGTCAGGAGCTTCGCGATGTCCCCGGGCCCGCGGTCCGAGATCGCCTTCTGCTCCTGCTCGAGCATG
>JBBTPF010000269.1:0-2822 GCA_038066295.1 Candidatus Methylomirabilota bacterium
CGCGACCGTCCGTGGTCGCCCGACGTCGATCGACCCGACGACGACCATCGCCTCGCCGATCTGCCCGCCGCCCGTGCCGGCGATCCGGCGGCCGCCGACCTCGATCTCGTTCGGCGATCGGAGCGCCGCGGCGAGGCCCAGGCGCCGGAGGGCCTGCACGGGCGCGGCCAGGTAGGTCGCGTACACCCGCTCGACCGTGAACGGGGCGCGCGAGCGGTGGACGATCGCCTGGTAGAAGAGCTGGCGCTCGTCGAGGTAGACCGCGCCCCCGCCGAGGCGCCGCCGGAGGACCGGCCATCCCCGCCGCCGGCAGAGCGCGAGATCGAGGACCTCCCCGGCATTCTGGTGGTAGCCCACGCAGAAGCAGGGCCCGGCGGGCGCGCAGAAGACGATCGTGTCGGGGCTCCCCTCGTCCATCGCTGCCGCGAGCCCGTGATAGATCGCCTGGGACCGGAGCGGGGTGACGAAGCCGAGGTCGAACCGCCTGATCATCTCAGGAGGTCTTCGTAGCGCGTTTCGGCGCGGATCAGCGGCGTGTCCTCGTCCTCGGGGACGAACGGATAATCACGGAACGCCTCGCCGGGGCGGTAGCTCCCGAAGGGGCGGTTGCACGCCATCTTGCCGTCCCGGTCGGGACAACCGTTGGTCATGAACGCGAGCCCGTCGGCGAGGCACGCGTCCACGAGGGAGCGCGGCGCGCGCACGGCGCTCAGCGCGCCCTCGGCGTCGAACTCGACCGCCTCGCGCGGGAGGCTGTACCGCTCGATCAGGTGCTTCGTGAGCTGGATCCGCCGCCAGCGCGCGAGCGGCGGGCGCGGGACGGCGGCCATCGCCGTGCCGGGCTCGGGGTTGAACGAGAAGAGGTACGCGGCGATCTCCTCCGACGTGAGCCGGTAGAAAAGCTCCACGAGGTCGCGGTCGGTCTCGCCGAGCCCCACCACGACGTGACAGTTGACCTTCATCGGGCCGAAGATCCGCCGCGCGGCGCGGGCCAGCGCCCAGTGCTGGGCCCAGGAGTGCGGCCCGCGCGCGCCGCGGCCCCGCGTCCTGAAAAACACGGCCTCGCTCGCGGCGTCGAGGCCGATGCCCACGATGTCGGCACCCGCCGCCCGGATCGCTTCGAGCTTCGCCGGATCGAGCAGGGTCGCCGTGACCAGCGCCGAGATCGGCACGTCGCTCCGCCGGCGGATCCGCCGCGTGATCTCGACGAGGTCGGGATAGGCGCGCTTGTCCTGGACCATCGCGACGCAGACGCGCCCGACCCGCCCGAGGTTGTCGGCGACGGCCTCGGCCACGAGGTCGGTCGAAAAGAGCGGCCAGCCGACGCGGATGAACGAGTTGTCCTGGGCGAGCCCCGGGCGCTCCCGCGCCAGCCCGCAGTAGGTGCAGTTCGCGTAGCAGCCGGCGGGGTAGTTCTCGAGCAGGTTGACGCAATCGCACGTCGCGTTCCTGAACATCCGCCCCGGCTTGAGCCCGAGCGTCATGGCCGCCGCCATCGAGACGCGCACGTGGTCCGGGCTTGTCTTGAAGTCCTCCTCGAGCTCGGCCGGCAGGCGGTTCGCGCTCACCAGTCCACCCCGCAGCAGGCGTCGTGGAACGCCGGGGTGAAACCGCGGGACTCCGCGTAGGCCACGACGCCCTCGGCGGGATAGGCGATGCCCGTGAGCCCCGCGTCCACCGCGAGCCGGTCGATCTCCTTCTTCACGGGCCCGAGCGGCCGCGCGCAGCCGAGCGCGACCGGCGTGTCGGGCAGCGTTCGGCGCGCCGTCACAAAGAACTCGCCGATCTCGCCGACCGGCGGCGGCGCCGTCGCCGCCATCGCGGTGCCGTAGAGCGGCGTCAGGACGACCAGGACGAGGAGCTTCGGCCGGTGGCGGGCGATCATCTCGAGCGCCGTCCACTCGCCGAGGAACTTCCCGTAGTGCAGCCCGAGGACGATGTGGGGCACGAGCGGCACGGAATGCCGCTCTAGACGCTCCATCGCGCGCGCGTACTCCTCAACGGGGACGTCGAGGTGGTAGACCTCCCGGATCGTGTCCTCGGCGCCGATGACGTCGAGCATCGCGCCATCCACGCCGAGCTCACCGAGGGCTGCCGCCGTCGCCTCGTCGGCGAGCCCCGGGTGGACGCGGACCGTGAGGCCGAGCTCGCGGTGTGCGCGCGCGAGGTCGGGCAGGTGGCGCAGGAGCGGCACGCGCCCCTGGCGGTCGCAGCCGCCGGAGACGAGGACGCCGCGCGCCCCGCGCGCGGCCACCTTCGCGCACAGGTCGTAGAGGCGCGCGCCCTCGAGGGGGCGCATCCCCTCGAGGACCTTCGAGTTGCAGTGGTCGCACGCGAGCGCGCAGGAGGATCCCGTCACGCTGAGGGACACGAAGCGCCCGGCCTCGGGCGCGTACTCGGAGGTCCGGTAGCGCTTGAGCCCTGGCGCGTAGAAGTGCATCACGCGGGTGTTCATGCGTGACGCTCCAGCTCGGCGCGCGCCCAGGCGACGACCGCGTCATCGCCGTGCAGGAGCTCGTGGCACTCCGCCGCCCAGCGGGTCGCGCGGATCTTGAAGAGCCAGCCGCCGCCGTACGGGTCGCTGTTGAGGAGCCGCGGCGCCGCGAGGACGGCGTCGTTGACGTCGGCGACGGTCCCGGACAGGGGCGCCAGCACCGGCCGGACCATCTTCTCGGCCTCGAGCGAGCCCAGCGCATCGCCGCGCCGGACCTCTCGCCCGACGGCCGCCAGGTCCGCGTAGACGACTTCGCCGAGCGCCTCCTGCGCCATCTCGTCCAGTCCGATCGTGACCGTCGGGGGGTCGTCGTCGACGCGGAGCCAGA
>JBBTPF010000270.1:0-8461 GCA_038066295.1 Candidatus Methylomirabilota bacterium
CGCGAAGAGCGGCCTGCAGACGGCGATCTTCCTGAAGCGGTTCCATTCGTACGGGCTCGGCGAATCGCACGTCGACGCCCTGCTGAAGGGCGTGGACGAGCTGGTCCCCGACGGAAGCGCGAAGCTCGGCTTCCGGGCCCACTACCCCCAGCTCGAGACCAAGCTGACCGTGCGCGGCACCGACATGGACGACGTCCGGAAGAAGCTCGGGCCGGTGGAGCGGGAGGTGCGCAAGCGACTCGGCAACTTCATCCTGGCGGAGGACGACCAGACGCTGGAGGGGGTCGTCCTGGGGGAGCTCGTGAGCCGTCGGGGCACGCTCTCGATCGTGGAGACGTTCACGGGCGGGCAGATCTCCGCGCGCGTCGCGCCTCTGCCGGGCGCCGAAGGGGTCTTCCGTCGCGGCGTCGTGGCCCGCGACCTCGCCGAGGTGTGCGCGGCCGTCGGCCTCGACGGCGCGTCGGCGACGGGCGAGCTGACGCGCGAGACGGCCGAGGCCGTCGCGCGCGCCGCGCGACGCCAGACCGGTGCCACGCACGCGCTGGCGGTCCTGATCGACCTCGACGAGGGCGCCGACCGGATCGACCTCGGCGGGACCATCTGCCTGGCGATCGCGACCGAGCAGGAGGCCGCCTCGCGCCGTAGCCGCATCCTCGGCGGCCGCGAGTGGGTGCGCCTGGGCGCGGTCGAGCTGGGGCTCGACTGCCTGCGCCGCTACCTCCGGGGGCTGCCCGTATACGAGCGGATCGACTTCGAGAAAGTGTGAGGCCCATCGCTCCCTATGCCGATCCAGATCGTGACCGCGCCCGTCTCGTTCGAGGAGTTGCGGCGCATGGCCGGGAAGCAGTTCGGAGACTTCGTCAAGGCCGTGGTGGACGTACGGCGCGGTCTGATGGCCATCGGCGGGGAGCTCCACGCCGACGAAGAGGCCCTCCTGCTCCAGCACGGGGCCCGCCAGGCGGACCTCTGGGGCATCAACCTCTATCCTGACAGGCCGAGCGGAGAGTTCATCGAGTTCGACTCCATGATCAATGTCCGCCCGTCCCAGGGCAATCGGTCGCGCGGGGTCCAAGATCCCGGAGTGCAGCGGCGGATCGAGGACATCGTGGGGAGGCTCGTCGTCCCGTGACGGAGATCGTCCGTCAGCACGGGGATCTGGCGGCCGGGCGATGGGGACAGTTCTCGCTGGCCGAGCAGCTCGCCAACGTCGGCAGCGAGGTGGGGCGGATGCTCCGCTGGCGAGGCCGCGACGAGCGCCTGATGGCCGGCGCGTTCGCTCGCGCGCTCGAGCTGCTGGACCTCACGCTCGCCGATCCGCGTTGGCGCGACCGCCTGCGTGAGATCGCCCGGGCGCGGGAGCTGCTCTGCGACGCCGCGGCGGGCGGAAGCGAGTACGGCTCGACGCTGGAGGCCCTGGACCGGTACTTCCTCGCCTTCGCGGTGGCGGCGAGGAGCAGCCGCTGAGCGTCCCCGGAGAGTCGGCTAGAACGCCTCGAACGGGTACAGCGGCTTGCGGCGCTTCGTGTAGGTGAAGAGCCGGAGGTCGGAGCTGGTGCAGCCGTCGCCGTCGCACAGCACGATGTGCCGGGCGATGGGCTCGAAGCCCGCGCGGAAGTGCTGGCGCGACTTGATCAGGACGAACCGCTTGCGGCGCGGGTCGATGCCGCAGTGGGTGAACACGCCGAGGTCGAACGGCTCGCTGCGCCGCTCCGCGACGACGATCTGCATGGGCCCGGTGTCGAGCACGGCCGTCCGGCCCATCCGGACGCGCGTGCCGGTGGCCATCGGCCCGGTGACGACGAACTCGCCCTCGGTGATCCGCGTGACCTTGCCGGTGACGGTGAGCGGCTTGCCCGCAAGATGGATCTGCGGCATGTCGACCTTGCCGCCCAGCGGGAGCGTCACGCTGGCCGCGGTCCCGGCCGCGACGATCCGCGCGACGCTCGCCGGATCGCAGATCGGCCCCGCGACCACGTCGTCGAGGCCTTGCTGCATGGCCTCCTCGATCACGCTCATCACGTCCTGCGTCCCTCCGGATGCGGTGTTGTCACCGTGGTCCACGAGCACGATGGGACCTTCGCCGAGCGTCCTGGCGTGGGCGATCTGCATGGGGAGCGGCGCGCCCTTGTAGAGGAACGCCTCGCGACGGTCCCACGCGAGATCCAGCAGCCGATCGAGCAGGGCGCGGCCTGCGTCGGTCCGCCGGTCGCAGACGATCGCCGCCGAGCAGCAGAGATGCGGGACGTCGGCGTGCGGAAAGCCGCCGAACACGGACGCGTTGAGCACGGCGCCGCGCGCCTCGGCGGCGATCGCCGTATCCATGATGTCCTTCATCGGCTGGCGGGACGGTGCGTGCACCAGCGTGCTGGTCATCATCGGGCGCGATCCCCAGACCATCACCGGCTCGACCTCGCCGTTCAGCGCGCGCACGAGCGTCCGCCCGGCCCGCCGGCCCGTCTCCCCCATGTCGATGTGCGGATAGGTGCGATAGCCCGTGATGACCGTGGCGTTCGCGACCATCGGCGCCGTCATGTGCGAGTGGAAATCGAGCGCGACCGCGAGCGGCAGCCGCGGCGCCACGGCGCGGATGCGCCGCAGCAGCTCGCCTTCGCCGTCGTCCAGGTGCTCGGCCACCATCGCGCCGTGGAGGGCCAGGAACGCGGCGTCACACCCGTTGCGGATCGCGCCCACGATCGCGTCGCACATGTCCTCGTAGGCGGCCTTCTCGACGTAGCCCGACGGGTGCGCGCCGGCGGCGAGCGGGACGGTGACCTCGGCGCCGATCTCCTGCGCGACGTGGAGGAACCCGCCGAGCTGGGTATTGGTGTCCCGGAACTCCTCGATGGCCGCGTCGCCCGCGAGCGGGCGGAACGACGCGAGCGGCGTCGGCACCGGCGAGAAGGTGTTGGTCTCGTGCATCATCATCGCGACCACGATCTTGCGACGAGCCATGCTGGGCCCTCTCCCGGGTCGTTATTGGCGCAGACCGAGCATACCGCAGCGGGTACAATTGAGCCATGCGGCCGGAGATCGAGCGTCTACTCAAGCAGGCGGACCGCGACCTGGACAATGCCCGGAAGAACCTCACCATCCAGGCCTACGAGGTCGCGGCGTTCCTCGCCCAGCAGGCCGTCGAGAAATACCTGAAGGGGGCCTGGGTCCTGACGAAGAAGGAGCCGGCGCCGCACACCCATGCGCTGACCGAGTTGGGGGACGGCCTCGGGGCGCCGACCGATCTGCGCCGGCATCTCGCGGACCTGACTCCGGACTACACCGTCAGCCGGTATCCCGACGCGGCCAACGCCGTGCCGTACGAGCTGTACGACGAGTCCACGGCGCGGACGAAGATTCAGAACGCGGAGACGGTGATCGCGTGGCTCAAACGGAAGATCGCAAGCTAGCCGAGTTCATCCGCGCTGACCTGCCGATGCTGCGCGACCGGCTCGCTCCGCTCCGGGTGATCGCCTTCGGCTCGCGGGTTCGGGGCGACGCTCTGTCGACGAGCGACCTGGACCTCATCCTCGTGTCGCCTCGGTTCGCTGCGGTGCCGTTTCTCAGGCGCCCCGTCGAAGTCCTGGAGATGCTCGACTATCCCGGCGGCCTCGAGCTGCTCTGCTACACCCCCGAGGAGTTCGAGGAGAAGCGCCGGGAACTTGGGATCGTCCGCGTCGCGATCGAGGAAGGCATCACGTTATAGCGTCTTCCCGGCGGAGGTGACCCGTGAGCGACAATCGTGCCGTCGTCGTCGATCCTGAAGCGCCGGGCCGGCTCGTCATCCGTGCGGTCGCGGAGCCTATCCCCGACCGCGGTGAGGCGGTGGTGCGCGTGCGCGCGATCTCGTTGAACCGCGGCGAGGTGCGGCGCTCGGGCATGGCCCCGGCCGGCTGGCGTCCGGGCTGGGACCTGGCCGGTGAGGTCGCGCGCGCCGCCGCGGATGGCTCGGGCCCGCGCGGCGGGGCGCGGGTGGTTGGGCTCCTGCCTGAGGGCGCGTGGGCGGAGCGGGTGGCGGTGCCGACGCACGCCCTCGCCGCGCTGCCCGAGATGGTGACGCTCTCCCAGGCCGCGACCCTCCCGGTGGCCGGCCTCACCGCGCTCCACGCGCTCGCGAAGGGGGGGCCGCTCGTCGGCCGCCGCGTGCTCGTCACCGGCGCCACCGGCGGGGTCGGCGACTTCGCGGTGCAGCTCGCGCGGCTCGCCGGCGCGCACGTGACGGCGAGCGCCCGGCGCGCGGACCAGACGCCGGCGCTCCGACAGCTCGGCGCCCACGAGGTGGTGGTGGGCGACGAGATCCCGCCCTCGCCCAAGCACGACCTCGTCATCGAGTCCGTGGGCGGCCGAACGCTCGGCACGGCGCTCGGCGCCCTCGAGCGCGGCGGCGTGTGCGTCACCCTCGGCGTCTCCGCCGCCGCCGAGGTCACGTTCGACACGCGGACGTTCTTCGCCACCGGGCGCACGACGCTGTACGGCTTCTATCTCTTCCTGGAGCTCGGGCGGGAGCCCGCGTCGGTGGGGCTCAAGCGGCTCGCCGACCTCGTGGCGGCGGGGCAGCTCGCACCCCACATCAGCCTGGAGCGGCCGTGGGCGGAGATCGGCCAGGTCGCGCAAGATCTCATGGCCCGGCGCTTCCCGGGCAAGGCCGTGCTCACGCTCGGCTGAGAGGTTGTGAATGTCTCGGGGCCGCGGGCGGGCGGGGCTCTCCGACCACGGCGCGCGGAGCGTGATTCCCCGCGGCGCCGTTCCCACTCCCGGCCGCGGCGCCGCACCGACGCGCGGCCCCGATCTTCTGCGGCGCAACGTGCACGGGCGGTTTCAGGGACGGCCCGGGCTCACGACCTCGAAGCCGAGCGCCTTCGCCCCGGCCGCTTCGGCGGCGTCGTCGGTCATGAGACGTCGCAGTCCCAGTTCCTCCATGGCCGCGAGGTGAAGCCGATCGAGGGTGCGGCAGTGGATCCGGCGTGCGTCTCGATCCTGGCGCCGCGCCGTCTGAAACAGGGAGCCGGCCAGCGGTCGAAACCGGAAGGGCTCGGTCTCGCGGAACGCGTTCAACTGGCCGACGTAGGCACGATACCGCCGTTCCCGGTACTCCCCGGCGAGCCAGCCCGCCCGGAGCTGCACGGCGGTTTCCAGCTCCGCGAGCGCCGAGATGATGACCTCGGACTCCCGGGCCACGGCCAGCCGCACCGCCTCGCTCGCCGGCTCCTCCAGCAGGAGCTTGAGCAGGCAGCTCGTGTCGAGGTAGATCACCCTCGCCGCATCTCAGCGCCGATCCTCGCGGGCCTCCCTCACGGCGCGATCGACCCAGCGCGAGACCCTGCCGCCGGCGATTCTCCGCTGCCACCTCGCGTGCGCGGCCGGGTCGAACCGCTTTCGCGGCTTCGGCCGCTCGGCGATCCTCACCAGCTTGGCGACCGGCTTGGCGTCGCGCGTGATGACGATCTCCTCCTCGACCTGGAGGAGCGCCTCGGCTTCCGGCCATCGTTGACGCAGGTCGCGGACGCTGATCGTCTTCACGGCCGCAGCATATCATGTTTCACAGCGCCGGGAGGAGGACTTGGGGTCCGGGTTTCGGTAGAATGCTGGCGATGGCTGACCCCCGCGGGCTGGAAAGGATCACTCGCATGGCCGACCGAAAGTACCGTCAGCAAGGTTACCGGGCCCAGGGCGCCGAGCCGCGCAGACCGCAGCCCCCGGCCGCCGAGGCTCCGCGGAGCGGCGGGATGCTCGTCCAGCACTCCGTCTCCCGGTGTGGGGCGTGCGGCGCGGTCCTGCCGGTCGCGACCGCTTCGCTCGAACAATGCCCGAGCTGCCGGGCCGCCATCCACGCCTGCCGGCAATGCGCCCACTTCAACACGGGCCGGCGCTTCGAGTGCGGAGAGCCCATCCCCGAACGGCTGGCGGACAAGAACGCTCGCAACGACTGCGCCTGGTTCTCGCTCCGCGTGACGGTCGAGCGGGACGCCTCGCCCGACTCGACGCGTCCCGGCGACATCCGCCGCGGGTTCGACAACCTCTTCAAGAAATAGGCGCGCTCATGCGGACCATCGACGTCCACGCGCATCTCGTGCCCCGGTCCCTGTGGCAGGCCGCCGACGCCCGGAGGGACTGGTACGGCTTTCGTCACGAGCCCGGCGACGGCGTCGGCGCCATGGTGGGAGACGGCAGGCGCACCCACTTCTCCTCGCCCAAGGTGCGCTTCACGCCGGAAGAGCGTATGGCCGACATGGACGCGCAGGGCGTGGACGTGCAGGTGATCTCCATCCACACGCCGTTCTTCGGCTACCACCTCGACCCGGCGCAGGGGCGGGCCCTGGCGCGCGACGTCAACGACGAGATCGCCGCGATGGCCCGGCAGTGGCCCCGGCGCTTCGCGGGCCTCGCCACGTTGCCCGTGCAGGACGTCAAGGCGGCGATCGACGAGCTGGAGCGCGCGGTGACCGTGCTCGGTCTGAAGGGGGCCGAGCTCGACACGGTGGTGAACGGCGAGAACTGGGACGAGCCGAAGTTCCTGCCGCTGTTCGAGGCGGCGCAGGCCATGGGGGCCGTGCTCTTCTTCCACCCGCAGCCGCAGCACAACTTCATGCTGCAGCGCACGACCCGCTACGGGCTCTTCAACAGCCTCGGTGTCATCGTCGAGGACGCGATCGTCGTCGCGATCCTGATCTTCGGCGGGATCCTCGACGCGTGTCCCGACCTCCGGGTGTGCATCGCCCACGGCGGCGGGCCGGCCTGCCTCGCGATGGGGCGCCTCGACCGGGGCTGGCAGGGGCGTGCCGACGCGCGTGGCCACAGCCGGCAACCGCCGAGCACGTACCAGCGCCGACTCTACTACGACTGCGTGACCGGCAGCGAGGCGGCGCTCCGCTTCCTGCTCGATCAGGTGGGCGCCGACCGCGTGGTGCTCGGCAGCGACTGGCCCTTCGTGCCGTGGCATCCCTCGCCCGTCGCCTGGGTGCAAGGACTCGAGACCCTGACCCCGGACGAGAAGGAGAAGATCCTCTGGCGGAATCTGGAGTCGCTGCTGAAGCTGTAGGCGACATAAAGCCCGTTGTCGCGGTCGTGCCGGGGGCGTCAGGGCCGGAGATCGAGCTCGACGCGCGCGGCGCCGGCGGCCTCGACGAGGGAGACGCGCCGCGACGTTCCCGCGAGCCGTGCGGCGTCCACGCCGCCGCGCCCGGTGAGGTCCTGGCGCACCACGTCGAGCCGGCGGGCGCCGAGGTCCCGCAGCGCATCGGGCGGCAGTGCCTCGCCCGGGCCTGCCAGCGCGTGTTCCCGCTTGAGCGCGTCGAGATCAGCCTGGGTGAGGATCGGCGCGAGTCGCACGTTCACCGACGGCGCGTCCCGGAGGAAGGCGGCGATGCGGTCGAGGTGGCCGGCCATCGCGGGTACCAGGCGGGCCGTGCCCGGCTCGAAGCCGACGGGCGCGAGGGCGACGGCCTCCACCTTCGAGTCCTCGCTGAAGAAGAGCGAGCCGACCCGGCTGAACGGCAGGGCGAGCAGCCGGATGGCGAGGGCGCGGACCGCGCTCCACACCGCTTCCCGGAAGTCGAACTCCCGCGTGCTCAGGTCGACGGAGACCGGGACGGAGAGACGGATCTCGCCGCGCGCGTCTTTCAGCAGCGACACCAGGAAGCCCAAGGGTAGCCCGAGGCGGCGCTCGACCTCGTCCCCCGCCTCGGAACGCGCGACCTCGACGTGCCGGACGAGGACCTCGTGGCGGGCATCGAGCCGGGTGCCGGCGAGGCTGTAGCCGGCGGCGGCGGTCAGCGTTCCCCCTGTCGCCGTCCAGGCGGTGAATCGGTCGAGGTATGGGTTGGCGCGGGGCAGGGGAAAGTCGCGCAGATCGACCTTCAGCTCGAGGACCGGCCGTTCTCCCGCCGCGGCCTCGCCCTGAAACTTGAACGTCGAACCACCTCCGAGCGCGCCGCGGCCGGTGAAGCGCGTGCGACGGCCCGGCGCCGTCGTCACGCCGGTGAAGGTCACGTCGAGGTCCGAGAGCTGCTCCGCGTAGGGCGGCGCCGTCGTCTGGTCCACGAACCTCGCGGAGGCCCGCTCGAGCGCGAACGTCCCGACCTCGATGGTCGGCGTCGAGCCCGTCGGGGCCGGGCCGGCCGGGTCCGGCGCCGCCCGGCGCGGCGTCACGAGGCGGCCCAGCGCGAATTCCCCCTCCGCGTCGCGCTCGATCAGGAGGCTCGGGCGACGGAACCGCACCCGCTCGAGCGCGACCCGCGCGGGCCAGTCGACGTCGATCCCGACGGCCTCGACGCGGCCCACCGTCACCACCGGGCGCTCCCCGTCGCTCAGCCGAAAGCGCTGTAGCCGCGCCTCTCCGCCAACCTTCACGGTGATCGGGTCCAGCGCGACCGTCACCGCGAGGGCGCCGGCGACGCGTCCCGCCACCCGGCCCTCGATGGGCAGATAGGGCTGGGCCGGCGCCAGCTCCACGCCGTCCAGCGTCGCGCGC
>JBBTPF010000271.1:0-3103 GCA_038066295.1 Candidatus Methylomirabilota bacterium
GCGACCATCCGCAAGTCCATCGCGCGGCTCAAGAAGCTCGACGAGATGAAGGAGACGGGGGAATTCGAGCGGGTGCCGAAGAAGGAGGCGCTCGCGCTCGATCGCGAGCGCGGGAAACTCGAGAAGGCGCTGATCGGCATCAAGGCCATGGAGCAGCTCCCCTCCGCGGTGTTCATCATCGACCCGCGCAAGGAGAAGATCGCGGTGGCGGAGGCGCAGCGGCTCGGAGTCCCGATCGTCGCGATCGTCGATACCAACTGCGATCCGACCGGGATCGACTACCCCGTGCCCGGCAACGACGACGCGATCCGCGCCGTCCGGCTCATCACCTCGCGCATCGCCGACGCGGTCAGCGAGGGGCGCGGCACCCTGGCCAAGGAGGGGGCGGAGGAGGCGACATCGGAGACGCCCGCCGAGCCCGCCGAGATGGCCGCCGTCGAGGCCGAGGGTTGACGGTGGCGTCGAGCGCGCAGCTGGTGAAAGAGCTCCGAGACCGGACCGGCGCCGGCGTGATGGACTGCAAGGAGGCGCTGCAGGAGGCGAAGGGCAACCTCGATGGCGCCGTCGAGTACCTCCGGAAGAAGGGGCTGGCGGCGGCCGCGAAGCGGGCGCACCGGGAGGCGCGCGAGGGCGTCGTCGGGGCGTACGTTCATCCCGGCGCCAAGCTCGGCGTGCTGGTCGAGGTGAACTGCGAGACGGATTTCGTCGCCAAGACGGACGCGTTCCAGGACCTCGTGAAGGATCTCGGCATGCAGATCGCCGCCGCGAATCCGTCGTACGTCGCTCGGGGCGACGTGCCGCCCGACATCGTCGAGAAGGAGCGCGAGATCTACCGCGGGCAGCTCGCCGACCAGAAGAAGCCGCCGCAGGTCGTCGAGCGGATCGTCGACGGCAAGCTGGAGAAGTTCTATGCCGAGCAGTGCCTGCTCGAGCAGCCCTTCATCAAGGACGCCTCGGGCAAGACGAGGATCGCGGACCTCGTCGACGGCGTGAACGCGAAAACGGGCGAGCGCGTCGTCGTGAGGCGGTTCGCGCGGTTCCAGGTCGGCGAGGTGGGATAGCATGACGGCGGGAGCCGGCGCCGCGTCCCCGGCCTACCGCCGTCTCGTCCTGAAGCTCTCCGGCGAGGCGCTCGCCGGGGGCCAGGGCTACGGGATCGATCCGCAGGTACTCGAGCGGATCGCGGCGGAAATCCGCGACGTCACCGCGCTCGGCGTCCAGCTCGCCGTCGTGATCGGCGGCGGCAACATCTTCCGCGGGGTCGCCGCCAGCACGGGCGGGATGGAGCGGGCGACCGCTGACACCATGGGCATGCTGGCGACGATCATCAACGCCCTCGCCCTCCAGGACGCGCTCGAGAAGGCGGGGCTGCAGACGCGCGTGCTGTCCGCCATCGAGATGCGCGCGGTCGCGGAACCCTACATCCGCCGCCGCGCGATCCGGCATCTGGAGAAGGGCCGCGTCGTCATCTTCGCGGCCGGCACCGGCAACCCGTTCTTCACGACGGATACCGCCGGCGCGCTGCGGGCGATCGAGATCGGCGCGGACGCGATCATGAAGGCCACGAAGGTGGACGGGATCTACTCGGCCGATCCCAAGCGCGACACGACGGCCCAGCGCCTGGCCCGCGTGACCTACATCGACGTGCTGAGCCGGCGGCTCCAGGTGATGGACACGACGGCGATCTCGCTCTGCATGGAGAACGCGCTGCCGATCATCGTCTTCGACCTCACGAAGGCCGGGAACATCCGGCGCATCGTCCTGGGCGAGCCGGTCGGCTCGATCGTGTCCGCGGGAGGAGGGTGACGGCATGCAGACCCTGCTGAAAGACGTCGAGGCTCGGATGAGCGCGGCGCTCGACGCGCTCGGGCACGAACTCGCCAGCGTGCGCACGGGCCGCGCCTCCGCGAGCCTGCTGGACAGCATCCGGGCGGACTACTACGGCACGCCGACGCCGATCAACCAGATGGCGTCCGTCTCGGTTCCGGACGCCCGCACGCTCGTCATCCAGCCCTGGGAGGCGAGTCAGCTCAAGGCGATCGAGAAGGCGATCATGGCCTCGGATCTCGGCCTCACGCCGGTCAACGACGGCAAGGTCATCCGCCTGGCGATGCCCTCGCCGACCGAGGAGCGGCGCAAGCAGCTGGCGAAGAGCGTGCACAAGATCGCCGAGGAGTCGCGCGTCGCCATCCGCAACGTTCGTCGGGAGGCGAACGACAAGCTGAAGGGGATGGCGCGTGACAAGAAGGCGTCGGAGGACGACGAGCGTCGCGGCCACGACCAGATCCAGAAGACCACCGACAAGTACATCGCGAAGGTGGACGAGCTCCTCAAGAAGAAGGAGCAGGAAATTTTGTCCTTCTAGGCTTTTGTGAGATGACCATCGCATGGCGCTGAGACCGACGGGCCCGCCGTTGCTGGCGGAGCTGGACAAGCTGACCGAGGCGGAGCTCCTCGGGCTCGTGCGCGCGCAGCCCCTCCCCGCGCACGTCGCCGTCATCATGGACGGCAACGGCCGCTGGGCGACCCGTCGGGGCTTCCCGCGCGTCGCCGGCCACCGCGAGGGCGTGAAGGCCGCCCGCGCCATCGTCCGCGCCGCCGATACTCTCGGGCTGCGCTACCTGACGCTCTATGCCTTCTCGAGCGAGAACTGGAGCCGGCCCGAGGACGAGGTGTCGACGCTCATGAGCCTGCTCGAGCGCTCGATCCATGGCGAGCTCCCCGAGCTCATGGCGCGCAACGCGCGGCTGCGCGTGCTCGGCCGGCGCACCGGCGTGCCGGCGCCCGTCCGCCGCGGCATCGACCACGTCGTGTCGGAGACCCGGAACAACACCGGCCTCACCATCCTGATGGCGTTCAACTACGGCGGGCGGGACGAGCTGATCGACGCCTTCCGCGCGCTCGCGCGCCAGGTGCAGACCGGGGAGCTCAAGCCGGACGACCTCTCGGAGGCGCACGTCTCGCGGGCGCTCTACACCGCCGACATTCCGGACCCCGACCTGCTGATCCGGACGAGCGGCGAGATGAGGGTCTCCAACTTCCTCCTCTGGCAGATCGCGTACACGGAGCTCTGGATCACGCCGACGCTCTGGCCCGACTTCGG
>JBBTPF010000272.1:0-3467 GCA_038066295.1 Candidatus Methylomirabilota bacterium
GACCGCTTCGAGTGCCGGCGACGGATCGTGGAAGACATGAAGGCGCTCGGCCTCATCGAACGGATCGAGCCCTACCGCCACGCGGTCGGCGTCTGCTACCGCTGCAAGACGGTCGTCGAGCCCCTGGTCTCGAAGCAGTGGTTCGTCAGGATGAAGCCGCTCGCCGAGCCCGCGATCAAGGCCGTGCGCGACGGCCGGATCAAGATCGTGCCGCGGGCCTGGACGAAGACGTACTACCACTGGATGGAGAACATCCGGGACTGGTGCATCTCGCGACAGCTCTGGTGGGGCCACCAGATCCCCGCCTGGTACTGCGACGCCTGCGCGTCCACCCACGTCTCGCGCACGGACCTCCAGCGCTGCCCGACGTGCGGAGGGCGCGTCCGTCAGGACGAGGACGTGCTAGACACGTGGTTCTCGTCCGGGCTCTGGCCCTTCTCCACCCTCGGCTGGCCCGACGAGACCCCGGATCTGCGCCGCTACTACCCGACCTCCGTGCTCGTCACGGGACCCGACATCCTCTTCTTCTGGGTCGCGCGGATGGCGATGCTGGGCCTCAAGTTCATGGGGGACGTGCCGTTTCACGACGTCTACATCCACGCCCTCGTGCGCGACGCCGAAGGCCAGAAGATGTCCAAGTCGAGAGGGAACGTGATCGACCCGCTCGTCGTGATGGACAGGTACGGGACCGACGCGTTCCGCTTCACCCTGGCCGCGCTCGCCGCGCAGGGCCGGGACGTCCGGCTGGCCGAGGACCGGATCGAGGGGTACCGGAACTTCGCCAACAAGCTCTGGAACGCGGCGCGCCTCGTCCTGTCTAACCTCGACGGCTACGACCCGGCCCGGGCGAAGAAGACGGAGCCGGGGCTCGCCGAGCGCTGGATCCGGAGCCGCTTGGCGGTGACCGTCGCGGCCGTGCGGTCCGGTCTCAGGCGCTACCGGTTCAACGACGCGGCCTCCGCGATCTACCAGTTCCTCTGGCACGAATACTGCGACTGGTATCTCGAGATCGCGAAGCTCGCGCTCTACCGCGCCGAGAGTCCCGCGCAACGCCTCCAGGCCCAGCACACGCTGGTGGAGGTGCTCGAAGCCACGCTCAGGCTGCTCCACCCCTTCATGCCGTTCATCACCGAGGAGATCTGGCAGCGGCTGCCGCACGAGGGCGACTCGATCATGATCGCGCCGTATCCGAAGGCGGGACGGAAGCAGCGCGACGAGGCGGTGGAGCGCGCGATGGGCGCCGTGATGGACGTCGTGACCGCGGTGCGCAACATCCGGGGCGAGATGCGCATCGCTCCCGGGGTGGCGCTCTCGGTCACGCTCCGCCCGGGGCGCGACGCGGGCGCGCTCTTGAGGGCGAACGCTCCGCTCGTGGAGGCGCTCGCCCGCATCCGCCTCACCGTGGACCCGCGGGCGACCCGGCCGCGGAACTCCGCACTCGCGCTCGCGCGCGGCGCCGAGATCTACGTCGATCTCGCGGGCATCGTGGATCTGGCCTCCGAGCGCCAGCGGCTCGAGAAGGAGATCACGAGGGCCAGCGAGACGGTGGACTTCCTCAAGGCGAAGCTCGCCCGGCCGGAGTTCGTCCAGCGGGCGCCCGAGGAGATCGTCGAGCGGGAGCGGGCGCGGCTCACCGAGCAGGAGGCGCTGCGCGCGAAGCTCACCGCCAGCCTGGGCTGGCTGGATGAAGGCCGCCGCTAGCGCGCCGCCCGGGATCGTCCACCTCGCCGCCGTAGAGTCCACCCAGGCGGTGGCGTTCCGGCTCGCCGCCGCTGGAGCCCCAGACGGCACCGTCGTCGTCGCCGACCACCAGTCGGCGGGCCGTGGGCGGCGGGGCCGCGCGTGGGTCGATGCGCCGGGCGCGAGCCTGCTCGCGTCCATCCTGGTCCGGCCGCGTCTGGCGCCCCCGCTCTGGCCCGCGTTCTCGCTCATGACGGCCGTCGCGGTTGCCGAGGCGCTCAGGGGGCTCACCGCGCTCGAGGCGCGGCTCAAGTGGCCGAACGACGTTCTCGTGGGCGACCGGAAGATCGCCGGGATCCTCCTGGAATCCAGGGTGAGCGCCGGCGGGGGAACGGGCGTGTCGGAGCCACACCGCACCTCTCTCAGACCACCCGCGGGCCGAGCCGCGCTCGCGGTCCCCGCGACACTCGTCATCGGGGTCGGGATCAACCTCGCCCAGAGGGAATTTCCTCCGGAGCTCGCCGGCCGCGCGACCTCCGTGGCGCTCGAGACGGGCCAGGCGCCACCGCGCGACGCCGTGCTCGCGGCGCTGCTCGAGGAGCTCGGCGCCTGGCGGAGGCGTCTCGTGGGGGAGGGTTTTGCGCCGGTGCGCGCGCGGTGGCTCGCCCTCGCCGACACGATCGGGCGGCGCGTGACGGTGGACGCGGTGTGCGGCGTGGCCGTGGACCTCGCGCCCGACGGCGCGCTCCTCGTCGAGGAGGCTGGACGCGTGACGCGGATCGTGGCGGGCGAGATCGCCGAGCCGGGCCCGGCACCGGCGGGCGGGGGGAGGACGGACCATGCTGCTCGTCGCTGACGTCGGCAACACCAACACGAAGATCGGCATCTTCGACGGGCGCCGGCTGCTCGTCTCCTGGCGACTGACGAGCCGCCGGGAGCAGACCTCGGACGAGTACGGACTGTTCATCGAGACGCTGCTCCGGACGCGGGGCCTTCAGCCCGCCGACCTCCACGGCATCGCGATCTCGAACGTGGTGCCGCCGGTGCAGCAGACGCTCGACGCGATGTGCGAGAAGTACTTCGGCCACACCGCGTTCTTCGTCGAGCCCGGCGTGAACACGCGCCTGCCCCTCGCGGTGGACGCGCCCCGTGAGGTCGGGCCCGACCGCTACGTGGACGCCTTCGCCGCCACGGCCATCTACGGGCCGCCGCTGATCGTCATCGATTTCGGCACGGCGACCACGTTCAACTGCGTGAACGCGCGGGGCGAATTCGTCGGCGGCGCGATCGCCCCCGGCCTGTCCACCTCGGTGGACGCGCTCATCTCGCGCGCAGCGCGCCTCTACCGCGTCGAGCTCGTCCGGCCGAAGGAGGCGATCGGCCGCAACACGGTGACGAACCTCCAGTCGGGCGCGGTCTACGGGTACGCCGGACTGGTCGACGGGCTCGTCGAGCGGATGCAGGCGGAGCTCGGCGGGGGAGCCAAGGTGATCGCGACCGGTGGCAACGCCGGGCTCCTCGTGGACGTCGCGCGATGCATCGAGCGTGTCGACGAGCACCTCCGGCTCGAGGGGCTCCGTCTCCTCTACGAGGAGGCGCAGCCAGGCGCCGGCTCCGTTGACACGCGGTAGGGCCGCCGGTATACTGGCACGAAATATAGTGTGACGACGGGGGGACGATCCCTATATACGGGATCGGAGCGGGGAACCGGGCGGCTCCGTGAGGGAGGAAGGCCGATGGGGATGTGGGTCGGGCGAGGGCGGAAGGCGCGGGTCGCATACGGGTTC
>JBBTPF010000273.1:0-2603 GCA_038066295.1 Candidatus Methylomirabilota bacterium
CGCCGCAGATGAGCTTCCCGAACGGCTGCCACGTCTGCGAGGTCGAGATCGATCCCGAAACGGGCGTGGTGACGGTGGTCGGCTACGCGGCGGTGGACGACGTCGGCAACATCGTGCACGCGACCATCGTCGAGGGCCAGATCCACGGCGGGGTCGCGCAGGGCCTCGGCCAGGTGCTCGGCGAGGGGGTGGTCTACGGCGAGGGCGGCCAGCTGTTGACCGCCTCGTTCATGGACTACATGATCCCGCGCGCCGACGACATGCCCGGGATGAGAGTCGGACACCACCGCGTGCCATGCACCACGAACCCGCTCGGCGTGAAGGGGGCCGGCGAGTCGGGTGTGGCGGGATCGCTGCCGTCGGCGGTGAACGCGGTGCTCGACGCGCTCGCGAGCCGCGGCGTTGGACATCTCGATCTGCCGATGACGCCGGCGCGCGTCCGGGCGGCGCTGCGAGACGCCGAGGCGCGGACCGCAGCCCCCGTGGGAACCTAGCCCGTGGAGGCGGACGGTGGCACACGGAGCGCAGCCTCGGGAGGGGTCGCTCGACCACGCGGGCTGCGGCCGCCGCCGACGGGGCGATCGCGTCAGAACGGCGGGTTGTCGAGCCCGCGCTCGGAGAAGCTGTCCGCGTAGCGGAACGACGCGGGGTTGTAGACCGGCGAGGCCACGTCCATGCTCACGTCGACGACGACGGGGCCGGGATGGCGGAGCGCCTCGGTCACGACCCGGTGGACGTCGCTCCGCCGCTCGAGCCGCATCCCGCGGGCGCCCATCGACTCCGCCAGCTTGACGAGGTCGGGGTTCCACAGCTCGCCCGTCTTCTCGATGCGGTAGTCGCAGAAGACGTGCTGGCCGTAGAACTTCTCCATCCGCCGCTCGAAGAGCATCGAGCGGTTGTTGAGGACGAGCCAGACCATCGGCAGGCCGTACTCGACGGCGGTGGCTACCGCCATGCCCGTCATCATGAACGAGCCGTCGCCGGTGAAGGCGAGCGCGGGGTGATCGGGGTGGGCGAGCTTCGCGCCGACGAGGCCGGGCACGCTCCAGCCCATCCGGATGAAGTGCCCGTTGTTCGTGTGGACGTGGCGGGAGGACGCGCGGAAGAAGCTCGGCCCGTAACAGAGGATCTGCCCGGTGTCGAAGAGCACCGAGGTCTCCGGGTCCAGGTCGCGCACGGCCCGCGCCGCCTCGTCGAGGAGCGGGGCGTAGTCGAGCGGCGGCCCCTCCTTCTCGCGCGCCGGCGCCGTCTTCTCCCGCCACTGGCGCCGCCAGGCGTCGATCTCGGCGCGCCACGCCACATTGCCGCCGCCGGTATAGCCCCGCGCGCGGAGCGCCTGGGTGAGTGCCATGAGCGCCTGGCGCGCGTCGGCGATCATACCGACCTCCACCGGGTAGACGCGGGCGATCTCGCCGGGATCGATGTCCACCTGGATGAGACGCGTCGCGCGCGGGATGTCGTAGATCGTCCAGCCGGCGGTGGTGAGGTCCGTGAAGCGATTGCCGATCGAGAGCAGCACGTCCGTGTGCCGGGCCGCCTCCAGGCCGTGCTCGTCCCCGAAGCGTCCGGGGATCCCGGCGTAGCAGGGATGGTCCTCGGGGAAGGCGCCCTTGCCGGCGAACGTCGTGCAGACGGGGATCCCGAACGCATCGGCGAAGGCGCGGAGGGCGTCCCAGGCGCGCGCGTTGTGGATGCCGGTGCTCGCGATGACGAGCGGCCGCCGGGCGCGGGCCAGGAGCGCCGCCGCCTCCTCGACCGCGTCCGGCGCCGGCGCGGGCGGGTGGATGTGGGCCCAGGCCCGCGGGTCGGGGATGGCGCGCACGTCGATGGGCGTCGCCTGGATGTCGAACGGGATCTGCACGACCACCGGGCCCGGGCGCCCGGTGACGGCCTCCTTGTAGGCGCGGACGAACATCTCCAGCGTGGTGTCGGGGCGGTTGACCATGAGCGCGCGCTTGGCGACCGGGCGCGCCAGGCTCACCCACGACTCCGGCGCCGTGCGGTACGCCTCCTGGATGCCGCCGCGATCGAACCACTGGCTCGGCCCCGCGCCCACCAGCGCCACGAGCGCCACCGACGAATAGTAGGCCTCGGCCAGCGCGGGGATGAGGTTGGTGGCGCCGGGCCCGCCGCTCGCCACGACGACGGCCGGGGGCGGCTGGCGCCGGGATCGCCAGTAGCAGTCGGCCATGTGGACGGCGTGGTCCTCGCACCGGGCCCGGATGCCGCGGATCCGCGTGTTGGTGAGCGCGTCCAGCAGGGCCCAGTTGCCGTGGCCGACGACGCCGAAGAAGAACTCGCAGCCGGCCGCTTCCAGGAACTTCGCGATGGCCACCGACGGCGACATGCTGGGCATGGGCTCCTCCTCCGCCGCGGCGCGAGTGCGGCGCGAGGGCCAGTCTCGACCGGCGGCGCCCCGGCGGCAATAGGGACGGCTCCTCATTTTCGTGGGGCGGTCCCGGCCGCGCGCGTCCGCATCCGCTGCGTGACGCTTGACATGTCAGGGCGCCGCTGACTAGAGTGCAGCGCGCCCAATGAACGACGCGCACCTTTCTCAGGCCACCCACGGTTCAAGCCGGCCTCGCGGACCCCGCTACAGAATG
>JBBTPF010000274.1:0-9275 GCA_038066295.1 Candidatus Methylomirabilota bacterium
AGAGCTGGTTAGCGAGGTCGAGCCCCTCCATCGCGTCTTTCGAGTAGAGCGTGACACCGCCGTACTCGGCCGCGATCCGCGTCGCGGCGAACCTCTTCGTGAGCGCCGCGCCGCCGACGAAGAGCGGGATGTCGATGCCGGCGGCGCGGAGGTCCTGCGCGGTGACGACCATCTGCTGGGCCGACTTCACGAGCAGGCCCGAGAGGCCGAAGGCGTCGGGCTTGTGCGCGTGGTAGGCGGCGATGAGCTCCTCCGGCGGCACCTTGATCCCGAGGTTGACCACGCGGTAGCCGTTGTTGCCCAAGATGATCTCGACGAGGTTCTTGCCGATGTCGTGGACGTCCCCCTTCACCGTGGCCAGCACGATCGTGGCCCGCGTGGCCGACTCGGCCTTCTCCATGAACGGCTCGAGGTGGGCGACCGCGACCTTCATCGCCTCCGCCGACTGGAGGACCTCGGCAACGATGAGCTGGTTGTCGTTGAAGAGCCGCCCGACCTCGTCCATGCCCTTCATGAGGGGGCCGTTGATGATGTCGAGGGGCCGGGCCGCCTTGAGCTTCTCGTCCAGGTCCTCGAGGAGGCCGTCGCGGCTCCCTTCGACGATGTAGCGCGCCAGCCGCTCGTCGAGCGGGAGCGCCGTCCGGGGGGCGGCGGGAGCCTGCTTCTTCTCGCGGAAGTACGCGGCGAACGCGGCGACCGGGTCGGCCCCGCGGCAGTAGATCAGGTCCTCGGCGAGCCGCCGCTCCTCCTCGGGGATCGAAGGGTAACGCTCGAGCCGCTCGGTGTTCACGATCGCATAGCCCAGACCGGCCTTCGTCGCGTGGTAGAGGAAGACCGAGTTCAGGACCTCGCGGCCCGCCGGGGGCAGGCCGAACGAGACGTTGGAGATCCCGAGGATCGTCTTGCACTCGGGGAAGCGCCGCGCGATCAGCCGGACGCCCTCGATCGTCTCGACCGCGGAGCCCGCGTAGTTGGCGTCGCCCGTACCCGCCGGGAAGACGAGCGCGTCGAAGATGAGGTCGCGCGCCGGGACGCCGTACTTCTGCGTCAGCAGCTCCCCGCTCCGCTCGGCGATCGCGAGCTTGCGCTCCCGGGTGACCGCCATGCCCTGCTGCTTGTCCTCGTCGATGCAGCCGACGATGACGGCGCCCCCGTAGGTCCGCAAGAGGGGCACGACCTTCTCGAACCGCTCCTCGCCGTCCTCGAGGTTGATCGAGTTGACGATGGCCTTGCCCTGGCAGTGACGGAGCGCCAGCTCGATCACCCGCGCGTCGGTCGAATCGATCATCAGCGGGACCTTCACCTTACGGGTGATCTGCGCCATGAACCGGTCCGTGTCCGACGCCTCGTCGCGATCCGGGTTGGCGAGGCAGAGGTCGAGGACCTGGGCGCCGCTCCGCACCTGGGTGCGGCCGATCTCGGCCGCCTCCTCGAACCGGTCGGCGACGATCAGCGCCTTGAAGCGCCGCGAGCCGATGACGTTGGTGCGCTCGCCCACGAGGACGGGGCGGTTGTCCTCGGTGGGGTAGAGGACGTCGATCCCGCTGACGGCCTGTGGCTCGCGTGCCGCCGGCACGCGCGGCGGGCGCCCCGTCACCATCGCCTTGAGCGCCCGGATGTGGGCGGGTGTGGTGCCGCAGCAGCCGCCGAGGACGTTCACCCAGCCCTCGTCCACGAAGCGCCGCAGCTTGAAGGCGAGGCTTTCGGGCGTCTCCGCGTACTGGCCCCGCTCGTCGGGGAGGCCCGCGTTCGGGTACACGCTCACGAAGCGCGTGGACATCTGGGCGAGCGACCGGAGGTGGTCGGTCATGAACTCCGGGCCCGTCGCGCAGTTGAGGCCGATCGCGAAGGGGTCGAGGTGCTCGAGGGCGACGTAGAACGCTTCCACGCCCTGCCCGGCGAGCATCGTGCCCATCGGCTCGATCGTGCCGCTGACCCAGAGCGGCAGGGGGATGCCCGCCGCCCGCATGGCGCGGCGGACGCCGATCGCCGCCGCCTTGACGTTCAGCGTGTCCTGTGCGGTCTCCAGGAGGAGCGCGTCCACGCCGCCCGCGATGAGGGCCCGCGCCTGGATCTCGTACGCGCGGAGGACCTCGTCGAACGTCACGTTCCGGGTGACGGTGATCGAGCGCGTCCCCGGGCCCATCGAGCCGACGACGAAGCGCGCCCCCGCCGCCTCCCGCGCGAGGCGCGCGCCCGCGAACGCGATCTCGTACGCGTGCTCGGCGAGGCCGTACTCGCCGAGCACGTAGGGCGCGCAGCCGAACGTGTTCGTGGACACGATGTCAGCGCCGGCGTCGAGGTACGCCGCGTGGACCGCGCGAACGACGTCGGGGCGCCTCAGGTTCAGGTGCTCGTTGCACCCGTCGTACCGCGCGCCCCCGAAGTCGTCGGCCGTGAGCCCGGCGGCCTGGAGCATCGTGCCCATGGCCCCGTCGAGGACCAGGATGCGGTCGCCGAGCGCGTCGCGGAACGCCGACATGGAGGTATAGTAGCGCACATGACGACGCCGGCCCTTGCGCTCGACGGCATCCGCGTCCTCGATCTCTCCCGCGTCCTGGCCGGGCCCTTCTGCGGCATGCTCCTCGCCGATCTCGGCGCCGACGTCATCAAGGTGGAGGACACGGGCACGGGCGACGAGTCGCGCACGTGGCCGCCCCACAAGGACGGCGAGTCCGCGGCCTACCTCGTCATCAACCGGAACAAGCGCGACATCACGCTCGACCTCAAGACCGCCGAGGGTGTCGAGATCCTGAAAGGGCTCGTCGCCCGGGCGGACGTGCTCATCGAGAATTTTCGCACCGGGACGATGGAGTCCTTCGGCCTCGGCTACGACACGCTCGCGGCCCTCAACCCCCGGCTCGTCTATTGCTCGATCTCGGCGTTCGGCCGGACGGGGCCGCGGAAGGACGGCGCCGGCTACGAGGCGCTCATGCAGGCGTTCAGCGGGATCATGTCCATCACGGGCGAGCCCGACGGCCCACCGGTGCGCTGCGGCGTCTCCTTCCTCGACCTCACGACCGGCATCATCTGCGCCTTCGGCATCGTGAACGCGATCCTGTACCGCGAGCGCACCGGGCTCGGCCAGCGCGTGGACGGGTCGCTGCTCGAGACCGCCGTGGCGCTCCTGAACTATCACGCGGAGGGCTTCCTGCTCACCGGCGCGGTGCCGAAGCCGCTCGGCTCCTCTCACCCGTCCCTGTCCCCGTACCGCACCTTCCGCTGCCGCGACGGCCAGTGGGTGTTCGTCGCGGGCGCCAACGACCGGTTCTGGCAGCGCCTGGCGGGAGCACTCGGGCTCGACTGGATGGCCACCGACCCGCGCTTCGCCATCAACATCGAGCGCGTCAAGCACCGGCGCGCGCTCGAGGCCGAGCTGGAGCGGGTGATCGCCGGGTACGATCGCGAACCGCTGTTGAAGCTCCTGGAGGAGGCCGGCGTGCCCGCGACGCCGGTGAACACGGTGGCCCAGGTGATGCAAGACCCGCAGACCGCGGCGCGCCAGATGATCGAGCGCGTCGTCCACCCGCGGCTCGGCGAGATCCCCGTGGTCGGCACGCCGGTGAAGTTCTCACGCATGCGTCCCGGCGTCCGCTCGCCGGCGCCGCTCCAGGGCCAGCACACGGACGAGGTGCTGGCCGAGTGGGGCTACTCGGCCGCGGAGATCGCCGGGCTCCGAGCGAAGAAGGTCATCCTCTAACCCGGATCGTTCATGAACGGTCTCCGTGGAGGCGGGCGGTGGCGCGGGGAACGCGGCCTCGGGAGGGGTCGCTCGACCACGCGGTCGGCGTCCGCGCGTCCCGTTGCGGCTGGGCTCCATCTTGCGCGCGGGGTCCGGAGCCACGCGGTGGGAACGGGTCTCGTCGACCCCTCCCGAGGCCGCGTTCCCCGCGCCACCGCCCGACCCACGCGTGTCGTCGTTCACGAATAATCCAGGCCCGCACAGGAGGGCGCTACGATGGCACGACTGGAGATCCTGAACCCCGTGGCGAAGACGGTCGAGCGCTCCGTGAAGCCGGCGGCGCGCCTGCAGGCGATCGACGGCGCGAGGATCGGCCTCTACTGGAACATCAAAGCGGGCGGTGACGCGGCGCTCGACAAGACGGAGGAGCTGTTCCGCGCGAGGTTCCCGAAGGCGACGTTCAGGCGCTACACGGGGTCGGTCGGCTGGCTCATGCGCCACTGTACGGCGGAGGACGCCGACCGCATCGCGTCGGAGGTGGACGCCGTGGTCGGCACGACCGCCGACTGAGGGTCGTGCACGTCGTGGGGTGCCCACGACATGGTCGAGCTGGAGCGGCGGGGGATCCCGACCGTTCTCTTCACCGCTCAGACGTTCGTCCACGACGCGGAGCGCAGCGCGGCGAGCTTCGGGCTGGCGGGCCTCCCGCTCGCGGTCGTGCCGCTGCCGTTCACCAACCAGAAGCCGGAGGACATCCACCGGATGGCCGCGGCCGCGTTCGACCAGATCCTCGCGGGGCTGACGAAGACGGTCGAAGCCCCGAAAGCGGTCGAGCGGCCTGCCCTCGACGCGCGCCTCGTCTACGAAGGTCAGGACCTGCTCGACGCCTGGGGGAGGATGCAGACCGACCTCCTCCAGCGGGGCTGGTCCGACGGCCTTCCGCTCGTCGCGCCGACCGACCGCGCCGTGGAGGCGATGCTCGGCGGGGCGAAGCGCAGCCCATCCGACGTGATCGCGACGCTCGAGCCGGGCTTCGGCATCGCCACCGTCGAGAAGCTCGCGACCAACGCGGTCATGGCCGGATGCTCGCCCGAGCACCTGCCGCTCCTGATCGCGGCGGTGCGGTGTCTGGCCGAGCCGAAGATGTATATCCGCAACAAGGCGATGTCCACGGGCCCGCACGCCCCGCTCGTCCTCGTCAACGGCCCCAAGGGGCGCGTCGCCAACGTGAACTCCGGCATGTGCGCCCTCGGCCCGGGCGCGCCGTCGGCGAGCAACACGGTGCTCGGCCGGGCCCTGCGGCTCACGATGATGAACGTCGGCCACACCTACGTCGGCGTGTCGGACATGGACACGATCGGCTCACCCCTGAAGTACGCCTGCTGCTGCGCGGAGAACGAGGCGGAGAGCCCGTGGGAGCCTTACCACGTGACGCGCGGGTTTGCGAAGCAGGCGTCGACGGTCACCGTGCACTTCGTCTACGGCATCTGCGAGCTGCACGACTTCCGTTCGACGACGCCGGAGGACCTCATCCAGGTCTTCGCGACGGCGGCGAACAACGTGGCTCAGGTGGGGACCGGCCTCTGGCTCATCGGCCGCCGCACCGACCCGAGGAGCCGGACCGAGGAGAAGGAGCACAACACGCTCTTCATCTGCCCCGAGCACGCCCAGATCTTCGCGAAGGCCGGCTGGGGCCGCAGGGAGATCCAGGAAGGGCTCTACCGCGCCGCGCGGCTTCCGTTCAAGACCATGATGCTCAACAAGGAGCCGAAGGCGATGCAGGCCGCGCACCCCGAGCTCGGCTGGATGGCCGATCACCCCGACCTGCCGGTGCCGGTCGTCGAGGACCCGGCCTGCTTCGACATCGCCGTGGTGGGAGCCGCCGCCGGGCGCGGCGCGTATTTCTACGGGGCGGGGGAGCCTGTTACGATGGCCGTGGAGGACTGAGGGGGCCACGGCGTTCCGCGCACTCGCGTTCCTCGTGCTCGCGGGCTGTCTGGCCGCCGCGCCGGCGGCGGCGCAGCTCTATCAGTGGATGGACGCCGACGGCACCCTCCATTACACGGCGGACCTGAACTCGATCCCGCCGGCGCATCGCGAGGCCGCGCGCCGGCTCGACCATCCGCAGGCGCGCCCGGCGCCGCCGGGGCCCACCCCCGAGGCGGCGGCGATCGCCTTCGATCCTCGGGCCCCCATCACGGTCGGCGTCAGGCTCAACGGCGTGCCGCTGACGCTCATCGTCGACACCGGCGCCGAGCGCACCGTGATCTCGCCCGCCGCGATCGAGCGCGCGGGCTTCGGCGGGCAGCCGGGCCGTTCCGTTCAGATCGTGGGCGCGACGGGGACGGCGACGGCGACCCTCGTGACCGTGCCCCTGCTCGACATCGCCGGCGCGCGGATCGGGCCGCTCGCCGTGATCGTCCACGCGCTCCCGGCGGAGGGCCGCGCCGAGCCGGTCGACGGTCTGCTCGGGCGCGACGTGCTGGACGCGTTCACCCTGACCGTCGACACGGCCTCCAGCCGGGCGACGCTCACCCTGAGATAGTCAGCTCTTCCTGCTGGGCGGGAGCCCGGCGAGCCGGGCGAGGACGTCGAAGACGATGGCAAAGTCGTACGCCGCGAGGCCGAGGCCGCGCGCGGCGTTCAGCATCTCGTTGGCGAGCGAGACGCTCGGCAGCGGCACCCCGGCGGTCCGGCCCAGCTCGAGCGCGAGCCCGAGGTCCTTCTGCATCATCCCCACGTCGAACCACGCCTCGGCCGGCATCCCGAGGACGAACGGGCCGCGGTACGTCACCATCGGGGAGGCGACCACGCTCTTGAGCAGCGCCTCCACGGCGCGCGCGCGCGCGATCCCCGCCTTCTCGGCGAGCAGGACCGCCTCCGAGAACGCGAGCATCTGCACGGCGAGGCCCTGGTTGATCGCGATCTTCATCGTCTTGGCGAGCCCGATCTCGCCCACGTGGGTGATCGTCGGCCCGATCGCCAGGAGGTGGGGGCGCGCGCGCTCGAGCGCCGCGGCCTCCCCGCCGACCATGAACGAGAGCTGCCCGGCCTCGAGCGTCGCGGGCGAGCCCGAGACGGGCGCGTCGAGCAGCGCGGCGCCGCGGGCGGCGACCTCAGCGCCGAGGGCGCGGACGGCCGCCGGGCTCACGGTGCTCATCTCGACCAGGACCGCGCCTGGGCGCAGCCCCGCGAGGATCCCCTCCGGGCCGCGCGCCACGGCGTCGAGGGCCGCGCCGTCGGTCACCATCACGAAGACGACGTCGGAGGCCGCGGCGGCCTCGCGCGGCGAGCCGGCAAGTCGAAGGCCGGCGTCCGCCAGCCACCGGGCCTTCTCCAGCGTTCGGTTGTAGCCGACGACCTCGTACCGGGCGTCGAGCAGCCGCTTGGCCATGCGGCCGCCCATCACGCCGAGCCCCACGAAGCCGAGCGTCGCGTGCGGACGGTCCCCGGTCATCGCGGTCGCTCCGTGTCCGTGACCGCGATCGCGCTGATCTCGAGCTTGCAGCGGGGATGCGTCACCAGGCGCGAGACCTCGACCGTCGTCGTGGTCGGGAGGTGACCGCCGAGATACCGCGCCCACACGCGGTTGAGGTCGTCCTGCTCCTTGACGTCGGTCAGGTAGCGCGTGGCCGAGACCAGATCCGCCAGCGTGCAGCCGGCGGCCTCGAGCGTCTTCTTGAGATTCTCCATCGCGAGCACGGCTTGCGCCTCCATCGTCTGTGGGAGGTCGAACTCCTCCTCGCGATGCGGGTGGCTGTGGTAGACGGCGGCGGCCGTCACGCCGGAGAGGAAGACGAGATGGCCGCGGCGCACGACGATCCCGGGCGCGTAGGGCATCATCACGTCGGTACGCCGGTCGGGGTGATGCACGATCGCGATGTCCTTGGCCATCGGGCTCCTCCTGGGAGTGCCGGGGCATCCTATCACGTGGCGTTGACCGGAGCGCCGCGGGCGGATACGCTGGAGCGTGATCGTGGATTCGCTCAAGGGGAAGGTCGGCGTCGTGACGGGTGGGGCCAGCGGGATCGGCCGCGCCCTCGCCGAGCTCCTCGCCCGCGAGGGCGCCCGGGTGGTCGTCGCCGACCTCGACGAGCCCGGGATGGATGATGCCGTCGCCGGGATCCGTGCGCGCGGCGGCGAGGCGCTGGCGGTCCGCACCGACGTCAGCGATGTCGGCTCGGTCCAGGCGCTCGCGGACCGCGCCTTCGGGGCGTTCGGGCGCGTGCACGTCCTCTGTAACAACGCGGGCGTCGGCGTCTGGGGCGGCCTCGAGGCCGCCACGCACCGCGACTGGCAGTGGGTGCTCGGGGTGAACCTGTGGGGGGTGATCCACGGTCTGGAGGCCTTCCTGCCGCGCATGATCGCCCAGGGCGAGCCCGGCCACGTCGTCAACACCGCGTCCATGGCCGGGCTCATCGCCACGCGCGGGCTCGGAGTCTACAACACGTCGAAGTACGCCGTCGTCGGCCTCTCGGAGACGCTGGTGAAGGATCTCAAGCCGTACAACATCGGTGTCTCCGTCCTGTGCCCCATGGGCGTGACCACGCGCATCCGGGAGAGCGACCGGAACCGCCCCGCGGCGCTCCGGAACGAGACGCCCGGTACGGCCGAGCCAGTGGAACTGATGGGCCGCTACTTCGCGTCTGAGGCCGTCGCCGAGATGGTGCTCGCCGCCATCCATGCGAACCAGTTCTGGGTGATCACCCACGACGAGGCGCTCGGGAGCGTGCATCGTCGATTCGAGCGGATCGAGCGGGCGATGATCCGCGGGCGGAAGTCCTAGCCACGATCCCGTCGCGCTGGGTTCAGACAGGCGACGAGCTCCGCGACGTCGCGGAGCGGCTCGCCACCTCGGGCGAAGTCGCCCTCGACACCGAAGGGGACAGCCTCCACCACTATCCGGAGCGGCTCTCCCTTGTCCAGTTGGCCGTTCCCGCGGGAGAGGTCTGGCTCGTGGACCCCCTCGCCCTCGACGACCTGTCGGCGCTCGCTCCCGTCTTCGCCGAGCCCGGGATCGTGACCGTGCTCCACGCGGGCGACAACGACCTCGCCCAGCTCAAGCGCCGCCACGGCTTCCGGTTCGGGTCGCTCTTCGACACCTACGTCGCCGCGCGGTTCCTCGGCGAACCGGCGCTCGGCCTCGACGTCATCCTCGCGCGGTACCTGGGCGTCCAGCTCCCTCCGTCGCGGCAGCGGGACGACTGGTCCGCGCGCCCGCTCGGGGAGGCCCAGCTCCACTACGCGGCCGCAGACGTGTTCCACCTGGTCGAGCTCAAGCGTCGGCTCGAGGAGGATCTCCGGCGCGTCGGGCGGCTCGCGTGGGTGCAGGAGGAGTGTGCGGCGCTCGCGGCCCAGCCCGTCACCGAGCGCACCGCGGATCCGAACGCCTTCGCCGGACTCAAGGGCGCGCGGGACTTCGGGCCGCGCGACCTCGGAACCTTGAGAGAGCTCTACGAGCTCCGCGAGCGGCTCGCGCGCGCCGCCGATCGTCCGCCCTTCAAGATCCTCGGGGAGGAGACGCTCGTGCGCCTGGCCCAGGTGGCCCCCCGTGACCGGGCCGCGCTCGCCGCCGTGCCGGGGTGCACCGGGC
>JBBTPF010000275.1:0-2560 GCA_038066295.1 Candidatus Methylomirabilota bacterium
GTCGACCCCTCCCGAGGCTCTCCTCCGTGTGCCACCGTCCGCCTCCACGGGGACCCTTTCCGTCCCCGCGCGCGTTGGAGACGCGGGAGGCGCGTATGGGCCAGGCGGCGCGAGGCGTCGTTGCGGTGCTGCTGCTGATGGTCGGACTGGCAGGCTGTGGGGCGCCAGCGGCGCCCGTGGCCACGGCGGAGCAGGAGTGCGAGCGCTCGGGCGGGACGTGGCGCGGCGGAGCCTGCGAGCGCGCCCGCGGCGGCTACTGACCCCGCGCCGGCCGCGCGGATCAGGCGCCCGTGGAGCCGAAGCCCCCGGCGCCCCGCTCGCTCGGGGGCAGCTCGTCCACCTCGACGAGCTCCGCGCGCTCGACCCGCTGGAGGACGAGCTGCGCGATGCGCTCGCCCCGCCCGAGGGTGACCGTCGCCGCCGGGTCGTGGTTCACGAGCAGCACCTTCACCTCGCCGCGGTAGCCGGCGTCGATCAGGCCCGGTGTGTTGAGGACCGACACGCCCCGCGTGCGAGCGAGGCCCGAGCGCGGCAGGACGAAGGCGGCGCAGCCGGGCGGGAGCGCGATCGCGAGGCCCGTGCCCACGAGCGCGCGGCCGCCGGGCGGGAGCGTCACGTCGTGCGCGGCATGGAGGTCGAGGCCCGCGTCGCCCGCGCGCGCGTACTCGGGCAGCGGCACGCCCGCGTCGAGCCGCTTCACCAGCACCTTCACGACCGGACGATTCCCGCCTGCGCGCGCTCCTTGTCGGTGGTGACGACGAGGTTCGAGAGGCGCTTGAGGACCTCGACCGTGAGCTGCGGGCGGTTCCGGATCAGCCACTCGAGACGCTCGTCCCGGATGATGAGCAGCTCGGTGTCGCCGGTGGCGACCGCGTTGGCCGAGCGGGAGCCCTTGCGAAAGAGCGCCATCTCGCCGAACAGCTCGCCCTCGCCGTATCGCGTCAGCACCTTCTCGACGCCGTCGAAGGTCCGCCGGATCTCGACCGCGCCCGCGTGGATCACATACGCCTCGCCGCGCGGGTCGGCGCCCTCCTTGAAGATGACTTCCCCGGTCTTGAACTTCCGCCGCTCGATGTCGCCGAGCGAGAGGTTCTTGTAGAGCTCGAGGCCGATCGAGGGCAGGGACGACTTCGCCTCGACCGGCAGGCGCGCGTTGGTCCAGCCGCCGAGGCCGCCCTTGAGGATCCGGACGGTCTTGAAGCCGCGCTGCCGCAGCACGTGCCTCACGCGCGCGCTCGTCGCCTCCTCGAGGCTCGTGCAGTACGCGACGATCATCTGCTCGGGCTCGATGTTGAGATCGGCCTTCGCCGCGGCGTCGGGATCGAGCCGGACCGCGCCCGGCAGCTTCAGGGGGCTCGTCTCGAAGTCGCTCTTCGTCCTCACGTCCAGGAGCACGGGGTTCAGGCCGCGCTCGATGAAGCCGATGACCTGCGTCGGTTGGACGCGGAAGCGGTTCTTCCACCACCGCGTGCCCCACATGCCGCCGTAGACGCCGAGGCTCAGGAACGTCACGCCCACGGTCGCCCACGCCCACGGGAAGGGCCGCGGCGGCGGATTCTTCACCTTGTCCTCGGCCTCGGCGAGCAGGCGCTTGACGTCGGTGAGGCCGGGCAGGAGCTTGTTCGCCTCGCCGATCTTCGCCACCGCGGTGGAGTACCGCTCCTTGAGGAGCGCCTCGATGCCGGCCCCCCACACCGGGTTGAACGCGCTCTCGCCGGGCCGGGTCACCTCCGTGCCCTGCAGGAACTTCGCCACGTCCTTCGCCGGGATCAGGAAGTTGAACCCCTGCACGATCGAGCCCCCCGAGGGCGACAGCGAGACGAACGTCATCACGCCGACCAGCGACGCGTCGTCGGTGATCGCCGGCCCGCCGCTGTTGCCGTGGGCGGCGGGCGCGTCGGTCTGGACGAGATCCTGGCCGATCGCGTCCGACTTGAGGCCCGAGACGGCGCCGTTCGTCACGGACGCCTCGAGCGTCGCGCTCTGGTTCAGGAGCTCGTGCGAAAGGACCACGCCGGGGAAGCCCAGGATGTGGATCGGGTCGCCGATCTTCGTCTCGCGCTTCGAGAGGGCGATGGCCGGATACACGCCGTCCTTCACGCGGAGCAGCGCGAGGTCGCGCCCGGAGTCGGGCAGGGGACGCCCGCTGTTGTCGAGGTAGAGCGGCGGGCTGAACTTCTTGACCTCGGCGGGTAGCTTCATGCCGTTCGAGAGGAGCACGGTCACCTTCGGGAACGGCGTGACCTTCGCGGACGCGAGCGCCAGGTCGGAGGCCTGGCGGCGGAGCTGCTCCTCGACGTCGGGGCGCTGGCCGCGCATCAGCCCGCGCGCGCGCAGCAGCGGCTCGACGCACGCCTCCTCGATGGCCTTCTTCTTCAGCTCGTGCGTCACCCACGGCGGCAGGCGGTGCGCGGGGTCCACGACGTGGGCGTTGGTGACGAGGAGGCCGCCGCCGTCCACGAACCACCCGGTGCCGGTCTCGACGAACGGCTTGGGGCTGACCGTCACGAGCCCCTGGCCGCAGTTCATCGTCACGTCGGCCCGCACCTCGGCGGTGATG
>JBBTPF010000276.1:0-2295 GCA_038066295.1 Candidatus Methylomirabilota bacterium
CGAGCCGCTCGGCGCCGTAGTGGAACCCGAAGCCGCCCGTGAAGAGCCCGAACGACGGCGTGATCTGGATGACGTCCCGCGCGGTCACGCCGGCGGCGACGTAGCAGCGCGCCATCACCTCGCCCCACTGGCGGACGTCCCCCTCGGTGTAGGGGCTCAGGATCGGGTTCCCTGTCGTCCCGCTCGACATGTGGATACGCCGGTAGCCCTTCTCGCGCGCGCCCGCGAGACCGAACGGGTAGGCGTCGCGCAGCTCCGCCTTGGTGAGGAACGGGAGCCCGCGCCAGTCCTCGGGCCGGCGGATGTCCTCCGGCCGCGCGCCGCCGAGACGGCGGCCGTGGGCCGGATCGGCGAGCGCAACGGCCAGGGCCCCGCGCAGCCGGTCGAGGACGAGCGTGTCCAGGCGCTCGCGGTCGAGCGCCTCCAACTCCGGCTGCAGCATCGGGAGCTGAGCCCTCACGAGCGAGGAGTGTAGCCCGCCCCCTCCCCGGGCGGCAATGCGGCTTGACACACCGCGCCGCCCGGACGGGCGGCCGCGCCCCTTCCCCACGCTCGTCCGGATCGACGTGGGCGACGTGCTGGTCGCGTGATCGGCAGGAGCGTCCCGGCGCGGATCGGTCAGCGCGGAACGGCGTTCCTGGCGAGCCCCAGGTAGGCCGAACGGACGCGCGGATTCTCGCCGAGCTCGCGGCTCGTCCCCGCGACGACGACGCGCCCCGTCTCGAGCACGTAGCCGCGCGCCGCGAGGCGGAGCGCCCGCCGCGCGTTCTGCTCGACCAGGAGGACCGCGACGCCGCCCTCGTTGATCTTCCGGATGGTGCGGAAGATCTCGCGCGCGAGCATCGGCGCGAGGCCCAGCGAGGGCTCGTCGAGGAGCAGGAGGCGGGGGCGCGCCATGAGCGCGCGGGCGATCGCGAGCATCTGCTGCTCGCCGCCGGAGAGCGTGCCGGCGAACTGGAGCCGCCGCTCACGCAGCACGGGAAAGAGCCGGAACGCGCCCTCGATCCGCTCGTCCATCTCGCCGCGCGCCACGGTGTGGCCGCCGACGAGGAGGTTCTCCGCCACGGTGAACTCGGAGAAGACGTCGCGTCCCTCGGGCACGTGGCTGACGCCGGCGACGACGATCCGGTCGGCGGGCACGCGGGTGATGTCGCGCCCCTCGTAGACGATGCGGCCGCGCGCCGGCCGGACGAGGCCCGAGACGGCGCGCAGCGTGGTGGACTTGCCGCTCCCGTTCGCGCCGAGCAGCGTCACGATCTCACCCCGCCCCACCGTGAGCGACACGCCTTCGACCGCGCGACGCTTGCCATAGTAGACGGCCAGGTCGTGGATCTCGAGCGCCGCGTCCACCACTACCGTCCCGTCGCTGAACTCATGTGCCGGGCGGGCCCGGGGCCGGCGGGCGATCCGTAACATGATGTCGCAGACGCGGCACTAGTCGACCTCGCTCCCGAGGTACGCCTCGATCACCGCCGGGTCGGCCGCGATCTGGTTCGGCTTGCCCTCCGCGATCTTGCGCCCGTAGTTCAGCACCGCCACCCGGTCGGAGATGCCCATGACGAGGTCCATGTCGTGCTCGACGACGAGGATGGTGAGCCCCTGCTCGTCGCGCAGGCGCACGATGACCCCCATCAGCGCCTGCGTCTCCGTCGGGTTCAGGCCGCCGGCGGGCTCGTCGAGCAGGAGGAGGCGCGGCTCGGAGGCGAGCGCGCGCGCGAGCTCGAGCCGCTTCTGGAAACCGAGCGGGAGGCTCCCCGCCTCGACCCCGGCGACCTCGGCGAGCCCGAGCCGCTCCAGGAGCGCGCGGGCGACGTCACGCGCGGCGGCCTCCTCCCGCCGCACGGACGCCCACCCCAGCGCGCCGCGAAAGGCGCCCGCCCGCAGCTGCGCGTGACGGCCGATCAGGACGTTGTCGAGCGCCGTCAGCGCGCGAAAGACCTCGGTGTTCTGGAACGTGCGCGCGACGCCGCGCCGCGCGATCTCGTGCGGCGCCAGTGTCAGCAGGTCCTCGTCCAGGAACTTCACGCGGCCGCCGGACGGCCGGTAGAGCCCGGTCACCACGTTGAAGACCGTCGACTTGCCCGCGCCGTTGGGGCCGATCAGCGCGAAGATCTCCCGCTCTGAGACCTTGAAGCCGAGGCCGCTCAGCGCGGCCAGACCGCCGAAGCTGATCGAGAGATCTTCGACGCTGAGCACCCGGCCTAGCCTTGGCGATTCATGATCGCCGCACGCGCGAGACGGACGGTGGCGCGAGGAGGGCGGCCTCGGGAGGGGTCGCTCGACCACGCGGCACGC
>JBBTPF010000276.1:2305-2745 GCA_038066295.1 Candidatus Methylomirabilota bacterium
CCGGGGCCGCTCTCTTCGCGCCACCGTCCGTCTCCACGGGGACCGTTCATGAACACTCCGGCCTAGTCCGACCGGAGCCAGTCGGTGAGCTGCTTGAACTTGCCTCTCTCGACGCGCACCCAGAACCCGTGCTTCTGGGTCTCGTGGTCGGCGCCGATCGTGACCGGCGGCAGGAGGCCGCTCTCGAACCCGCGGATGCCTTCGAGCGCCCCGATCAGCGAGTCGCGCGTGAGGTTCTTGCCCGCGCGCTTGGCGCCCTCGGTGAACAGGATCGCCGCGAAGTAGCCGGAGATCGAGTAGCGGTTCGGCTCGTTCTTCGGAAAGTACTTCTGCATCTGTTCGCGGTAGACCTTCATGCCGGGGAGGTCCGAGGTGAGCGGGTCGGGCCAGAGCGAGAGCCCCTCGACGCCCTCGATCGCGCCCTCGCCCGCGAGGGCGAG
>JBBTPF010000277.1:0-1594 GCA_038066295.1 Candidatus Methylomirabilota bacterium
CAGATCGCGGAGCGGGGCGCTATGACGCAGATCAGCAGGGGGCGGGACCGCGGCTGTCGCTGTCCAGTGAAAATGTCACGGTAACTGTTCCATGAAAATGTCACCCCCTCCAGGTGGACTGCACGGCGCGGCCGCGCCGCGTCACGGCTCGACGCCAGGGGTGGGTGGGAGCCGGCCGGCTGGACCGAGCCCCGCGGGCCACTGAAGGGCGATTTTCAGCCATACCGAGATAGCGCCCCCCACCCTCAAGTACGATCCTGGAGGCGCGGAGGCGCCGGGCGCGATCGGCACTGGGGGCGCGGCGGGGGGTGAGGACGAAATCGGGCCCCGGCGCGGGCTGAGAGGCGAGCCGCGTGCCGTCGTGAAAGACGACGAGGCGGCCGACGAGGCATTCGCGGAGCTCGACCCGGCCGCCGGCGGAGGAGCGGCCGTGGGGGCCGCGGGGGATCTGGATCCAGCGGGCCCCCAGGCGCACGGTGTTGTCGCGGGCCACGGTGCGCGCGTACCGGCAGCTGAGCAGGTCGTCGAAGTCGCGCGGTGGGCGGCGCCACGCGGCGGTGGCCTCGGCGGGGGCGTGAGTGAAGCGGCGATTGAAGTCGGCGAGGAACTCCGGGAGGAACGCGTTGGCCGCCTGGCGCGTCGCGATCCCGCGCAGGCGCAGTTCGCTGACGAGGCGGTCCTGCAAGGTCCGCCAGAGGCGCTCGATGCGGCCCTTGGCCTGGGGCGAGCCGGCGGGGACGTAGCCGATGCCCAGGTCCCGGAGCATCCGGCCGAAGTGGGTGGGGTCCTGCGCCCCCCGGAGTTGCTCCTCGAGGCTCCAGTGCGCGTCGTTGCGGACGAGGATATTGAGGCGATCGCCGTAGAGGGCCAGGGGGAGGCCGTACTGAGTGCCGAGCTGGTGCAGCAGGGTCGTGTAGCCGTGCAGGTCCTCGGTGGGGCGGAAGTGCAAGGTGAGGACGGTGGCCGTGGCGTCGTCAATGGCCCCGAGCAGGGTCATCGCAGGGCCTCGGCCTTCGAGCCAGTCACAGGGGCTACCGTCGAGCTGCACGAGGGCGCCCATCTGGGCCTCCGGGGTGCGGCGGGCGCGGTACTGGCGTGGCCGGCGCCGGTGCTTGGCCGGCAGCCCCAGGGCGCGGCGGATCCGCCGCACGGAGGCGCGACTGACGGACAGCCGGTGCAGCTCCTGGAGCTTTTCGGTGAGGTGACAATCGTTGAAGCCGGCGTAGGTCGTGCGCAGGAGGTCGGCCACCTGCTGACGCAGCTCGGCCGGCAGGCGCCGGCGGGACGGCTGGCCCCGCGCCCCGTGCAGCAGGGCCGGAGCGCCGCCGTCCCGGAAGCGGCGCTTGAGGCGCTGAAACTGTCGCCCGCTCAGACGCAGGGCGGTGGCCCCTTGCTGGGTGGTGATGCGTCCCCCGAGCGCGGCCTTGACCAGGCCGGCCCGGGGCACTTCCTTTCGGCTCATCGTGAGAGTCTCCCATGTGTCCATGGGATGACATTCTCACTGAACAGTTAGCCATGACATTTCTATAGAACAACAGCAGGCCGCAGCACCGGGACTTGACGGAGGCTCTGAATCTGGCTATATTCTAGCCAG
>JBBTPF010000278.1:0-952 GCA_038066295.1 Candidatus Methylomirabilota bacterium
ACCGTGCCGGCGGCAGTGGCCGGCGCGGCGGGAGCGTCAGCGAGGGCGGGCGCGGGGATCGAGGAAGCCATAGAGGAGGTCGATGGCGAAGTTGATGACGATGAACATGACCGCGGAGAGGACGACGGCGCACTGCACGACCGGGTAGTCCCGGTTGTAGATGGAGTGGATCGCGAGGCGCCCCATCCCCGGCCACGAAAAAACCGTCTCGGTCACGACCGCGCCGCCGAGCAGCGTTCCGAACTGGAGCCCGGTGATCGTCACGATGGGGAGCGCGGCGTTCTTGAGCGTGTGCTTGGCGACGACGAACCACTCCGACAGCCCCTTGGCGCGCGCCGTCCGCACGTAGTCCGCGCGCAGCACCTCGAGCACCGCCGAGCGCGTGAGCCGCGCGATGGAGGCCATCGCGAAGATGCCGAGGGTGAGGGCGGGGAGGACCAGGTGGCGCCACTCGCCGCGGCCGTAGGTGGGGAGGAGCCCCGCCTTGAGCGAGATCAGGAGGATCAGGAGGATGCCGATGAAGAAGGTCGGCGCCGACTGGCCGACGAGCGCCACGCCCATCGCGCCGTGGTCGAGGAGCGAATTGCGCCGCACGGCGGAGAAGACGCCGATCGGCACGGCAACGAGCACCGCGAGGGTGAACGCGGTGAGCCCCAGCTCGAGCGTGGCGGGCAGGTAGCCCCGGACGACGCGGAAGGCCGGCTCGCGGAAGTGGATCGAGCGGCCGAAGTCGCCGCGCGCGATGTTGCCGAGGAAGGTCGCGTACTGGACGGGCAGCGGCCGGTCCAGGCCCAGCTCGGCGCGAACCCGGAAGATCTCGCTCCGCGGCGCGTCGGGAGGCAGGAGGAGCGGGACCGGATCACCGCTGAGCCGCATGACGACGAAGACGACGGTGGACACGAGCCAGAGCGCGATGAGCGCGCGCAGCAGCCGTTGACCGAGGAACGCGAGG
>JBBTPF010000278.1:962-5378 GCA_038066295.1 Candidatus Methylomirabilota bacterium
GCGACAAGTCGACGGTCGGCGACGTCACGAAGCCCGCGCAGTGAGCGCCGGCTTCTTCGCGACCGGGTAGCTCAGAGCGGCGGCTTCGGCGCGCGGTGGACTCCGTTGTCACCCTGGGTCCAGTAGACGTGAGCGGAGTCGACCGCGAGGCCGCTCAGGCGCGGCGGAACTTGAAGGCGAAGCGCCGCACCTCGAACTGCTGATTCGGGTTGGGCGTCCACTCCACGTACTTCTGGAGCCCGTAGTCCTCGTAGGGCTGGATGACGGGGATCCACGGGAAGTGCTCGTTGGAGATCTTCGTCATCTCGCGGTAAGCCTGGGCCCGGAACTTCTCGTCGGTCGAGAAGCGCGCGGCGTCCCCCAGCTCGTCCCAGCGCGCGTGGCGCCAGTAGTCCTGCGGCCCGCCCGGGCCCAGGAGGCGCCACATCATGCCGTCGGGGTCGCCGAGCGTGGAGGTCGGGTCCGACCACCAGAGCCCCTTGAAGGTCTTGTCACGGTTCTTCTGCGCGCGGACGGAGTACTCGACGACCTCGACCTTGGCGTTGATGCCGGCGTCCTTCCACATCGCCGCGATCGCCTCGGACATCGGCTTGTCGTTGGCGGTGTAGCCGGAGGTCGTCTCGATGACGATCTCCTCGCCCTTGTAGCCCGCCTTCTTCAGCCGCTCGCGCGCCTCGCGCGGGTCGTAGGCGAGCGGGGGGAGCGACGCGTCGAAGTGGTTGTCGCCCTTCGCGATCGGTCCGCTCGGGACGATGCCGCGGCCGCGCCACAGCTCCTTCACGATGATGGTGCGGTCCACGGCCAGCGACAGCGCCTGCTTCACGAGCGGGTTGTCGAGCGGCGGCCGCTTGCTGTTGACGGCGAGGACGTAGAGGCCGGCGTAGAGCGCGCCCGTCACCTTGGTCGAGGGGTTGCCCGCCACGCGCTCGCCGTGGTCGGGCGGGAGCTGCGTGATCACGTCCACCTCGCCCTTGAGGAGCGCGGCGATCCGCGGCGCCATCTCGGGCACGGAGCGGAAGATGACGCGGTCGGCGTCGATCTTCCCGCCCCAGTAGCCGGGGTTCGCCTCCATGACGACCTTGTCGTCCTTGGTCCAGGAGACGAAACGCACCGGGCCCGTCCCCATCGGCTTGCCGCGGAAGCCGTCGGCCCCCACCTGCTCGAAGTACCGCCGCGACACGATCTGGCCGCCGTAGAAGGCCAGCCGCGCTGGCAGCAGTGGATCGGGCTTCTTGGTGTGGATGACGAGCGTGCCGGCGTCGAGCGCCTCGATCCGGTCGATCGAGGTGAAGACCGTGCTCACGCGCGTCTTGTGCGCGGGGTCCCACGTGCGCTCCAGACTCCACTTGGCGTCCGCGGCCGTGAACGGGTCGCCGTTGTGCCACTTGACGCCCTGGCGGATCCTGAACGTCCACTGGGTCGGGCTCTGGAGCTTCCACTCGGTCGCGAGCCCCGGATGGAGCTTGCCGTCCGGATGGCGGCTCACGAGGTTGTCGAAGATGTTGAACGAGATGCGGATGTCGTTCGACGAGGTGCTGATGTGCGGGTCGAACGTCGAGACGTCGCCGCCCTGGGCGACGACCAGCTCGCGCTTCTGGGTCGTCTGGGCGTCCGCCGGGCGTGGGAGCGCGCCGGGCAGCGCCGCCGCGGCGCCGGCAACGGCCGCCCCTTTCAAGAGCTCGCGTCGCGTGACCTGGACCATGGTGACCTCCGTGGTGAGTGGGGTAAGCGGCACTATATACGGAAAGGCGGAGCGACGCTATGTGCCTCCGTCCGGCTTCTCGAGGTGGGTCCGCCGCACGCGGGCCTGCATGTCCCGGACGACCCCCCGGTCGAGCGTGATCTCGACCTCGTGGTGCTCGACGTCCCAGCGGCTGACCGTCGCGAGCCACCCGAACCGGCGCCGCCGCTGGGGCACGACCTTCCGTCCCCGATAGACGAGAACCCGGCGCTCCGGCGTCGCGAGCTGCTCGTGCTCCTCGGGGGCGGCTCCGCAGAGGCGCAAGACCTCGTCGTGGGTCGTGGCGCCGGGCTCGATGCGCGCGAGGGTATCCCGCGGGATGACCGTGCCCGTCTGCCGCTCCACGGACCGGCCGCGCCGGCCGAAGTGGATCCTCCCCGCGAGCCGCCCGCTCAAGCGCCGCGCGAGCGCCGCGACGAGCGGGCCGGCGAGATTGCCCAGCACGAAGAACACCATCGGGATGAGGACCGGCGCCCACGACTGCCAGCCGGTGAAATAGCCGAACTGGACGGTCAGCGCCTGCGGCGTGACGCCCTCGGAGGGATCGAGGAAGACCGAGACGACCTCGGTGGACTCGAGCGTCTCGCTCATCCGCCGGCTCGCCGCGCGCGGGAAGACGTCCTGGATCTTCAGGTCGCCGGCGTTCGCGAAGTTGACGATGAGCTGCGAGGGCTCGTCGGCCAGGCGGACGAGCCGGTGGCGGTTCTCGAGGTACAGCGGGAACATCGCCCGCGGCCGCACGTCGTTGAACGTGAGCGACATCACGTGGCGGCGGCCCCAGAAGACGTTCTCGATCCACGTCGCCGGCCGCGGCTTGACGAGCCGCGGGAGCCCCATCCGGAGGTTGACGAGCCAGGTGCGGTTCGCCAGGAGCGGCGTCCACGGGATCCGCACGTAGGTGACGGGCGAGGTGAGCCCGAGCGGGCCGCCCTGGCGGACGAAGGTCACGAACGGCGCGCCGCCCGGGATCGGCTCGGGCGGGAGCTCGTCGCCCATCCGGTAGAGGCTCTGGGCGGAGAGGGGGAGCCGCCCCTCGTCGATCACGCTGAACCCGCGCTCCTCGACGTACCGGGCGAGTGCCCCATCGGGCGGACCCGGCGCCTGCAGGCGGTCCACCTCGTCGGGCCAGAGGAGGTAGAGGTCCTGCTCGATGTCGGCGCCCGAGCGCGTGGGCGGGATCATGAGGCTCCAGAGCACGTCCACGGCGGTCGCGCCGAGCTCGGGCGTGACGGTGGCGCGCACGAAGAGCGGCCCGATCGTGAAATCGGGATTCGGGCGCGAGGCGAGGAAGACCTGCGCGTCGGCGGCGGGCGCGCCGGCGAGCAGGAGGCCCGCCAGCGCCCACGCCGCGCCCGCCACACGCGGGTTAGATCTTGACAGGCGTGAAGTCCCGCGTGAAGTGCTCCTCGAGCGGCAGCTTCTTCTTGATGAGGCCGTGATCGAGCAGCGTCTCCTGTATCGCGGCGAGCGCCTCGACGTTGATGCGGCCGTCCACGGGCAGGAGGGGGCCGGAGATCTTGTGGGCGCCCAGCACCGCCTCCGGCGTCCAGCCGAGCTTCTTCGAGCAGATCGCCGCCGCCTCCTTCGGGGTGTCGCGCATCAGCTTGAGCCCGCGGAACATCGCGCGCTGGGCCTTCCGGATCGCGTCGGCCTGCCGGCGGATCCCGTCCTCGGAGGCGTACTGGATCTGGCTGATCCACTTCGGCGTGACCGCGTCGAGGCGCAGCAACACCTTCGACTTGCCCTGGAGCTCGGTGACCGCGCCGCCGTCGCCCCAGACGTAGGCGGCGATCTCCTTGCGCGCGAGCGCCGCGAGCTGGGCGTCGAGCCCGCCGAGCCCGACCACCTGGACGTCCTTGTCGGGGTTCCAGCCTTCCTTCTTCGCGAGCATCCGCGCGAAGATCCACGTCGTGGCGCCGACGCGGGTGACGCCGATCGCCTTGCCCTTGAGGTCGGCGACCTTCCCGACGTCGGCCGCGACGTTCAGCGTGAAGTGATTCCCCTCGGTGTGCGTCGCGATCATCTTGACCGGTGAGCCCGCCTCGCGGAAGACGAGGATGTCGGTGCTGCCGGTGATGCCGACGAGGATCTCCCCGGCCATCACGGCCTTGAGGAGATCGGGGCCGCCGCGGAACGGGACGAAGTCGGCGGCGAGGCCCTCGTCCTTGAAGAATCCGCGCTCGAGGGCGACGATGACCGGCCCCGCCATCGAGTAGTCGCCGAGCACCGCGGTGCCGATCTTCACCGGCGTCTGGGCGCGGGCGCCGCGGGGCAGCACGGCCGGCGCGGCCGCGAGCGCGGCGGTGGCGGCGAGGAAGCGGCGGCGGGTGATCGCGGGGTCGGGCATGGGGTGGTCTCCTTGACTTTCCTGCCAGATTTCCCTACGTTGGGCTGCGTTTTCCATGAGTGACGCCTCAGGTCGAACGCTCTACTCCCGGCGATGCTACAACTACACGCGCCCCCTCCACAATCTCATCGTCCGGATGAACGCAGCCGGGTCGCGCGTCTCGCGGGCCACCCGCGTGGGTGCCGGGCACGCGCCTCGATGAATCGCGCGCCGGTCACGTACGCCGCCGAGGACGGCGTCGCCTGGATCACGCTGAACCGCCCGGCGGTGCTCAACGCGCTCGACACGGATCTCGCCGCCGCCCTCGCCGAGCACGCGGAGGCGGCGG
>JBBTPF010000279.1:0-3972 GCA_038066295.1 Candidatus Methylomirabilota bacterium
GCGTTCCGCAACGCCTTCGACAACATCCAGCGCGTGTCGGCGGGCGACCGGCCGCTCTGGGTGATCCCGGAGCTGCAGGAGCTGGTGCGCTAGCAGAATGCACGCGTGTGTTTTCCACCGCGGGTGAGAATGCCCGGCGTCACGATGCCCGGGCGCGGCGCCGGGCCAACCCGGCCGCGGGCGCCGCGAGCGACGCGGCCGCGGCCAGGAGCAGCACGAGCGAGATCGGGCGCGTCACGAAGACGGCGAAGCTCCCCTGGGAGATCGCGAGCGTCTGGCGGAGCGACTCCTCCAGCGGGCGGCCGAGGATGAGCGCCAGGACCAGCGGCGCGGCGTCGAAGCCAAGCTTCCTCAAGAGATAGCCTCCCACGCCGAAGCCGACCATCGTCAGGACCTCGGCGAGTTGGCCCGTCACGCTGTAGCTCCCGATGAGGCAGAAGAGCAGGATCAAGGGCGCGAGCACGGGGTAGGGCAGGCGGAGGATCTGGACGAAGAGGCCGACGAGCGGGAGGTTCAGGATCAGCAGCAGCGCGTTGCCGAGGTACATGCTCGCCACCACGCCCCAGAAGAGGTCGGGGCGCTCGCTGACGAGGAGCGGGCCCGGGCGGATCCCGTGGAGCGTGAGCGCCGCGAGCATCATCGCCATGACGACGTTCGCGGGGATGCCGAGCGTCAGGAGCGGGATGAACGAGCCCGTCGCCGCCGCGTTGTTCGCCGCCTCGGGGCCGGCCACCCCCTCGATCGCGCCCTGGCCCAGGCGCGCGCGGTTCCGCGCGAAGCGCCTCTCGGTCGCGTAGGACGCGATCGAGGCGATCGTCGCCCCGCCGCCCGGGAGGACGCCGAGGAAGAAGCCGAGCACGGTGCCGCGGGCGACGGGCGCCGCCGAGTCGGCGAAGTCCTGGCGCGTCGGCCAGAGGCCCGTGGGCACCGGCAGGCGCTGCTCCGCCGGCGGGCGCTCCATCGTCTCCAGCACCTCGGCGATGCCGAAGAGCCCCATGAAGACGGGCACGAGATCGATCCCGTCCAGCAGCGCCTGCGTACCCAACGTGAAGCGCTCGACCCCGGCGACGGGATCCTGGCCCACGGTCGCGAGCAGGAGTCCCGTGACGGCCATCGCGAGCGATTTCAGGAGCGGGGCGCTGCCGAGCCAGGCGACGAGGGTGAGCCCGAGGACCATGAGGCTCGCGTATTCTGCAGGCCCGAAGGCCAGGGCGAAGCGGCCCAGGAGCGGCGCGACGACCATCAGCCCCACGACCGCCACCGTGCCCGCCGCGAACGACGCGAGCGCCGCCATGCCGAGCGCGGCGCCGGCGCGGCCCTGGCGCGTCATCTCGTAGCCGTCGTAGCAGGTGACCATGGACGACGACTCGCCCGGGATGCGCACGAGGATGGACGTCGTCGAGCCGCCGTACTGCGAGCCGTAGTAGATGCCGGCGAGCATGATCACGGCGGAGACGGGGTCGAGGCGGTAGGTGGCGGGGAGGAGGAGCGCGATCGTCGCCGCGGGGCCGAGCCCCGGCAGGACGCCGACGATCGTGCCGACGACGACGCCGATCAGGCAGTAGACGACGCGGGCCGGCTCGAACGCCGCCGCGAAGCCGCCGAGAATGGGCGCGAGCGCGTCCACGCGTCAGGGCAGCAGCGCGCCCGCGGGCAGGTTCACGCGCAGGAGGCGGCCGAACGCGTACCACGAGCCCGCCGCCGAGAGCGCGGCGACGGCGAGCGACACGAGCCAGCCGCGGCCGCCGACCCCGCGGACCATCACGACGAAGAGCGCCGCGGTCGTCACGAGGTAGCCGAGCGTGCCGACGGCGGCGATATAGAAGACGAGGGCGCCCGTCATCAGCAGGAGCCGGCGGCGAGTGGGGCGGTCCGTCCAGGGCTCGGTGAAGACGACGCCGGGGCGCGTGAGGCCCCGGACGAGCAGCACGAGCGAGAGCGCGGCGAGGAGCAGCGTGAGGATCCTCGGGAAGAAGCCCGCGCCGGGCTGGCTGAGCGCGCCGAGCGGGAGCGCGCGGGCCGCGACCCACGCGAGCGCGGCGAGTACCAGGAGCGCGGCGCCGCCGGCGACGTCGGCGCGCGCCCAGCGTGACGGAGTCCGCGAGGCCGGATCTCCCGTGGGTGGCCTGACCAAGGAGCGCTTACAGGCCGACGGACTTCAGCAGCGCGCCGAGGGTCTCGATCTCCGACGCCAGGAAGGCGTCGAGCGCGGGGCCCGTGAGGAACTGACTCGCCAGCCCGCTCTTGGCGAGGAACGCCTTCCACTCGGCGTCCTGGCTCGCCCTGGTGATCGCGGCGACGAGCGTCGCCTTCACCGACTCGGGCAGGCCCCTGGGCGCGGCGATACCCTGCCACGGTCCCGGTGGCACGCCCGCGATCCCTGCGTCCTTCAGCGTCGGCACCTCGGGCAGCTTCTCGCTACGCGCGTCGCCGAACGTCGCCAGCACGCGCAGCCCGCCGCCCGCCCCCGCGTGGGGCAGCACCTCGACCTGGGAGAACACGCCGCCGTTGACGTGGCCGCCGAGCACCGCCGCGATCTCCTTCGCGCCACCCGCGAACTGGACGACGTTGAGCCTGGCGCCGGTCTTCTGGCTCAGCGCCTCGGCAGCGAGATGGGTGAGCGCCCCCGCCCCAGCGGTCCCGACGCTCACGGCGCCGGGCGCCTTGCGGCTCGCCTCGAGATACTCCGCAAGGGTCCGGTACGGTGAGGCCGTCGGCACCGCGAGCACGAAGGTCTCGAGCGAGAGCCGCGCGAGATGCGTGAGGTCTGTCGCCGGGAACTTCGCCGCCCCGCGGAGCGACGTGGTGACGAGGAAGCCCCCGACCATGCCGAGCGTGTAGCCGTCGGGCTTCGAGCCGTGGAGCTTCGTCGTGCCGACGGCGCTCCCGGCGCCCGGCAGGTTCTGGACCGTCACCGGCTGGCCCAGCTCCTTCTTCAGCGCCTCGCCGAACGCGCGGGCGACGAGATCGGTGCCGCCGCCCGCGTTGAACGGGACGATCAGCGAGACGGGCTGGCTCGGATATTTGTCCTGCGCCGGCGCGGGCCCGGCGGCGGCGAGGGTGAGCGAGAGCGCGAGCGCTGTGGCGAGTCGGCGTCTGGTCATCGAGTCTCCTCCCGGGACAGGCGATCGCCGATAGAATAGCCGAATGGACCGCGTTCTGGAGGCGATGATCGACGCCGCGCGCGCCGGCGGCGAGGTCGCGCTTCACCACTTCCGGCGCGGGGTCGAGATCGGGCTGAAGGCGGACCGCTCGCCGGTCACCATTGCCGACCACGAGGCCGAGGCAGCGATTGTCGAGAGCCTCCGGCGCACATTCCCCGACCACGGCGTCCTCGGCGAAGAGTCCGGCTCGCGTGGCTCGACGGAGCGCCGTTTCATCGTGGACCCGATCGACGGGACGCGGAACTTCGTTCGGGGGATCCCGATCTGGGCGGTGATGCTGGCGCTCGAGGAGCAGGGCGCGATCACCGCGGGCGTGATCTGGGAGCCCATCCGGGGGAATCTCTACACGGCGGGGCGGGGCCAGGGCGCCTTCCGCGACGGGGAGCGGATCCGGGTCTCGAGCATCGCGACGCTCGCCGAGGCGACGCTCCTCCACGCGACGCTCAACGCCCTCCGGAGGGACGGCCTGTGGGATGGGTTCGTCCGTCTCGTGGACGCGACCTCCCGCCAGCGCGGCCTGGGCGACTACCTCTGCTATACGACGATCGCCGAGGGGAAGGCGGAAGTCGCGCTCGCCGCCAACGTGAAGGTGTGGGACCTCGCGGCGGCGAAGATCCTGCTGGAAGAGGCGGGCGGCCGGCTCACGGATGCCGGCGGGAGAGACTCGCTCGCGTCGGGCACCGCGCTCGCGAGCAACGGCCTCCTGCACGAGGCCGCGCTCCGGCTCCTCGCCGGCCGCTAGCCTGCATGATTCACGAACGATCGTCGCGTGTGACGGCGCTGCCGCGGAACCGGAGCCGGCGGGCGG
>JBBTPF010000280.1:0-7740 GCA_038066295.1 Candidatus Methylomirabilota bacterium
CCGGGGCCAGCCTGGCGAACAGCTCCTCCTTGCAGAAGAAGCAGCGGTTCACGGGGTTCCGCGCGTAGTCCGGGTTGTCCAGCTCCCGCGTCTCGACCACGATGTGGCGCAGGCCCAGGAGCGAGGCGAGCCGCTTCGCTTCCGCGAGCTCGCTCGCCGGGTACGTCTCGGAGTCCGCGGTCACGAGCACGGCGCGGTCGCCCAGCGCGTCCTTCGCCGCCCGGCCGAGGAACGTGGAATCCACCCCCGCCGAGAAGGCGACGCCCACGCTCTCCATCTCCCGGAGCAACGCGACCAGCCGGTCGTACTTCTCTCGGCTCATCCTCTGGTCTCGGGGTAAATGGTGGGCCCTAGAGGATTCGAACCTCTGGCCTTCGGATTCGTAGTCCGACGCTCTGTCCACCTGAGCTAAGGGCCCGTGGCGGAGAGGCCGGGATTCGAACCCGGGACAGAGGTTTTGCCCCTGTAACCGCTTAGCAGGCGGCTGCCTTCGGCCGACTCGGCCACCTCTCCAAGGGTCAAGCCCGATTAGTATACACTCTCGCCGGGACATGCCCGGGCTGAAGCTCAGCGATCGCGAGGAGCGGATGCGCGCCGGCGAGCTCGGCGAGCCTGTCCGTGTCGCGATCGAGCAGCAGATCGCGGTCGGCGAGTTCTTCGGCGCCGAGCGGTTCGTCTCCGTCGCCAACGTCCACATGATGGGCGACACGGAGGTGATGGGCGAGGGCGGCGTCGCCTTCATCGACGCCCTCGTCGAGCAGGGCGCGCGCTTCACGGTCCCGGTGACCACGAACGCGCGGTGCGTCGACTTCGAGCGCGCGGCGGCCGTGCGCCAGCGGCCCGAGCTGGTCGAGAGCGAGCGGAAGCTCGTCGCCGCTCTCCGCGCGCTCGGGGCGATGCAGGTGGACACCTGCATCAACTACCAGACCGTCTACCAGCCGCAACGGGGCGAGCACCTGGCCTGGGGCGACACGGGCACGGTGATCTGGGCGAACTCCGTCGCCGGCGCCCGGACGAACTACGAGGCCGGGCCCGCCGCGCTCGCCGCGGGCCTCACCGGCCTGACGCCGGCCTACGGCTATCACCTGGACGAGCAGCGCGCGGGCAGCCTCAGGTTCGACGTGCGCTGCACGCTCGCCGACCACGCCGACTGGGGCGCCCTCGGCGGCATCGTCGGGCGCAGGACGCTCGATTACTGGACGGTCCCGGTCCTCACCGGCATCCGGAGCGCGCCGAGCGGCGATGAGCTGAAGCACTTCGGCGCCGCGCTCGCGTCCTATGGCTCGTGCGCGATGTTCCATCTGGTCGGCGTGACGCCCGAGGCGCGCGACGAGGCCGAGGCGTTCCGCGGCCGCGCGCCCGAGGCCGCGCACGCGATCGACGACGCGGCGCTCGCCGCCTTCTACGGGACCTATCCCGAGGACCGCGCCGAGGTGGACCTGGTCGTCTTCTCCGGGCCCCAGCTCTCGGTCCTCGAGCTCAGGCGCATCGTGGACCTCCTCGGCGGCCGGCGGGTCCACGGCAACACCGCGCTGATCGTCACGACCAACTTCGCCAACCGCGAGATGGCGAGCCGCCTCGGCTACGTGAAGGCCATCGAGGACGCGGGCGGGCAGGTGCTCGCGGGCGTCTGCTGGTACATCATGGAGCCCGCGAAGATGGCGGCGGCCTTCGGCTGGCGGAACGTCCTCACCAACTCCGCCAAGCTCGCGAACATCATCGGCGGCTACCGGCTTCACCCCATCCTCCGGCGGACGGAGGTCTGCGTCGAGGCCGCGGTCGGGGGCCGGCTGCCGGCCGAAGGGCGCGTCGGGTGAGCCAGGCGCTCTCGGCCCCGCCCGGCTTCGGCGACGACGTGGAGGCCGAGCTGGTCCTCTCCCGCGACACCTTCTCGATCCGCTACGACATGGACCGGGAGACCGGCGTGATCTCGCGCAAGGGCCACGCGCTCGAGGGCGTCTCCCTCGCGGGGAAGATCGTCTACTTCCCCGCCGTCCAGGGCGGCGTCGCCGCCGGCTGGGCCTTTCTCGCGCTCCGCCACCGTGGCCTGGCACCCGCCGGCGTGCTCTTCGGCCGGACGAACCCGGTCATGATCCAGGGGCTCGTGCTCGCCGGGATCCCGGTCATGCACCGCGTAACGCCCGACCCGTTTGCTGTGCTGGCGACGGGGGACCGGGTGAGAATGTCTCCGGCGCGTGGCGTCGTCGAGCTCGTGGCCAAAGGGAGGCCGCCTCAGAGCCCGTGAACGAATCGCCTGGTCGAGGAGCGCCACGGCTTTGCCGGGGCGCTCCGAGCGGCCGGGGGCTTGGAGGGCCCTTCGAGGCCCCCCATGTCCTCAGTAGTCCTTGGGGTCGAGCAGGTCGCGCAGCCCGTCGCCGGCCAGGTTGAAGGACAGCGCGAGCGAGAAGATCGCCAGCCCGGGCCAGTACGCCATCCAGGGGGCCGATTCCAGAAATTGCTGCGCGGCGTTGAGCATCGTCCCCCAGGACGGGGCGGGCGGCTGCACGCCCAGCCCCAGGAAGGACAGGATGGCTTCGGCGATGATCGCGGTGGGAATCGAGACCGTCGCCTGGACGAGGAGCGCGCTGAAGATGTTCGGGAAGACGTGGCGCCTCATCAGCCGGAGATCGCCGGCCCCGAGGGCCCGCGCCGCCAGGACGTAGTCCTCCTCCTTGGTCGAGAGTGTGAGGCCCCGTGTGAGGCGAACGTAGGTCGGGGTGGCGCCGAGCCCGATCGCCAGCGTGGCGTTCGTGAGGGAGGGGCCCATGATGGTGACCAGGCCGATGGCGAGAATCAGGAACGGGAAGGCCAGCCAGGCATCGGTGAGCCGCATGATGAGCTGATCGAGCGCGCCCCGGTAGTACCCGGCCACGAGCCCGATCGGAACGCCGACCACCATCGCCAGCAGGATCGAGAAGACGCCCGCCTGCATCGAGATGCGGCTGCCCCAGACCACGCGCGAGAAGTTGTCGCGCCCCAGGTCGTCCGTCCCGAACGGACTCGCCCAGGTCGGGGCCTTGCGGATCTTGCTCCAGTCGGTGCGAAGCGGGTCGGTGGTCGCGATCCACGGCGCGCCGATCGCCACGATGACGAAGACCAGGACGACGACGCCCCCTGCCGCCGATGCCGGGCGCCGCACCATGCGCCGCCAGCCCCGGCGCAGCCAGCCGGTCGGCGCGGCGGCGGCGGTCGCCCGCGGAAGGACCTCGGCGGTGACCGTCCCCTGCGAGGCGTCAAGACTCACCGGCCGCTCCCCTGATCCGGATGCGGGGGTTCAGGAAGGTGTAGGAGACGTCCACTGCTAGATTTACGAGCACGTAGGAGCTCGCGGTGATCAGCACGACCCCCTGGACGAGCGGGTAGTCGCGGGTGAAGACGGCCTCCACGATGAGCCGCCCGAACCCCGGCACCACGAAGATCTGCTCGGTCACCACCGCGCCCCCCATGAGCGCGCCCATCTGGAGCCCGAGGATCGTCACCACCGGGATGAGCCCGTTGCGTATGGCGTGACGGAAGACCACCGCCCCTCCCGCCAGGCCCTTGGCGCGTGCCGTGCGGATGTAGTCGGCGCTGAGCACCTCGATCATGCTGTTGCGGGTCTGCCGCATGAGGACGGCGGCCAGGGCCGTGCCGAGCACGAAGGCCGGCATGATCATGCGCTGGAGGTTGCCCAGGGGATCTTCCCAGAACGGCACGAAGCCTGACGCGGGCAGCCACCCGAGCCGCACCGAGACGAGCAGGATCAGCATGATCCCCAGCCAGAAATTGGGCACCGAGACGCCGCAGAGCGACACTCCGCTGGCCAGGAGGTCCCAAACGGTGTTGCGTCGCACCGCCGCCAGCACCCCGGCCGGGATGGCGACGCCGATAGCGATGAGGACGGCGAAGCAGGCGAGCTGGATCGTGATGGGCAGCTTGATCGCCACCGTCCACGCCACCGACTGGCGCGTCCGGATGGACTCGCCCAGGTCGCCGGTGAGGGCGAGCCCCACCCAGCGCAGGTACTGGACGGGGACGGGATCCTTCAGCCCGTACTTCTCGCGGATCTCCTCGAGCCCCGCCTCGTCGGCGTCCGTCCCCGCCATCACCCGGGCCGGATCGCCCGGGATCATGCGCACGCCGGTGAAGACGATGATGCTGATCACGACGAGCGTGACCATCGAGATGAAGACCCGGCGGACCAGGAACTCGAACACGAACGACCTACCGGGCCGTCATCTCGATGTCGGCGCCCACGCCTAGTTCCAGCTCGTCCCCTTGATGCGGATCAGGCCGTCGGGCACCCCCTTGTAGCCCTTGAGGTTCTTGGGGAAGGCCACGATGTAGTTCGGATGATAGATGTAGATGATGTTGCGCCGGGCGGTGAACATGTCGATGGCCTCCCGGTAGAGCGCCCGCCGCTGGTCCACGTCGCTCACCTCACGCGCCTTGTTGAGGAGCGCGTCGATGCGCTCGTCGCAGGCGTGGGTCTGGTTGAGGCTCCCCTTGCAGGTCTGGGCCTGATGGATGTTGCCGTCGGGATCCACCCGCCCGCTCCACCCGATGAGGAACGCCTGGTGCTTGCCGTCGTCGTCGTCCTTCAGCGCGGAGGCGAATTCCGAGGGGTGAAGCGTGATGTTGAAGCCGGCCTCCCGGGCCATCTGCTGGATCACCTCGCCCACGCGGCGCTCGCGGGGGTTGTTGACGATCGTCATCTCGAAGGCGTAGCCCTGCGCAAGCCCGGCGTCGGCCAGGAGCTTCTTGGCCCGGGCGAGGTCCCGGGACGGGCACTTGCGGCTCTTGTCGAAGAACACGCTGATCGTTGGAATCGGGGTGCAGCCGGGCGTGAAGAGCCCGTCCCACGCCACCTGATTCAGCGCCTCGCGGTCGATCGACAGCTCGAACGCCTCGCGCACGCGCGGGTCGTTGGCCAGCGGCGTGCCGAGGTCGCCGGGGGGTTGCGTCTTGCCGGTCTTGTTGCGCAGGTTGATGGTGACGCCCTGGTAGCCGAGCCCGGTCACGTTCGACAGCTCGAGCCGGCCCTCGCGCTTGATCGAGGTGGCGTCGGTCGGCGAGACCTGGTGCATCACGTCGATGTCACCCGACCGAAGATTCGCCAGGCGAACGTTGTCGTCGGGGATGATCCGGAAGATGATCTTGTCGAACTTGGCCTGCGCGGGATCGAAGTAGTGGGACGATCTTTCCACCACGATCCTGTCTTGAGGGACCCGCTCGGCGAACTGCCACGGCCCGACGCAGACCGGCGCGGTGCCGAACTTGTCGCCAAGCTTCCGGACCGCGGTCGGGGAGACGGGCATGCCGGCCCGGTCGGTGAGCTGGGCGAGCAGCGGCGAGGACGCCGCCTTCAATCGCAGGCGCACCGTGAGCGGGTCGACCACCTCGACGGCCTCGACCGGCGCCAGCTCGCTCGCCCGGGTGGAGCCTTTGAGCGTACGGTGCCGGTCGAGCGAGAACCTGACCGCCTCGGCGTCCATCGGCGTGCCGTCGTTGAACCTGACGCCCGGCCGGAGCTTGATCGTCACGGTCCGGCCGCCGTCGGTGATCGTGGGCATGCCGGCGGCCAGCTGCGGCGAGATCCGGAGGCTCTCGTCGATCTCGTAGAGCTTCTCGCACATCTGGGAGAAGACGATCCGCCCCACGTAGGTTCGCGCCAGCGTCGGATCGAGGATGTCGGGATCCTGATTCAGCGCCACGACGAGCGTCTTCTTCTGCGCGTGCGCGGCCTCCGCCTGCAGCATCAGCATGGCGAGCATTCCCACGGCGAGCCAAACGCCCTTCCTGAACCCACTCATCGTCGTCTCCTCTCTCAGTGCTTGACCCGGCCGAAGAGCCGGGCCGCCGACGGGCCGTATTCGCGCTCGATCTGCCGTGAATGCTCGACGACCAGCTCGTAGATCCGGCGGAGCTCGCCGACCGGGTCCCCGTGGTCGTCCACGCGGAGGTTATGGTACATGCGCGGCTCCGGGCTCGCGACGAGGAGCGCGGCCGCCTGCTTGCCGCGCTTGTCGCCGCCCGCGGCCTGGCCGGCCTCGAGGGCCAGGAGGAGCCGCGCGGACAGCTCGCCATCGCTCTTGCGGAAGGTGCGCGCCATCGCGGCGATCACGTCGGGGCCCGCGAGCATGTTCCCCGCGACGGTGAAATCGGGCCCCTCCTCGTGGCCGCACCAGGGCACGCACTCGGCGCCGGTGTGGCAGAAGGCGCGCTCGCCGTCCAGGCCGTGCACCTGGCGGATCTCCCGGTCGCGGTCCTTCCGGAGAAGGCTCGAGAGCGCCACGTCCACCGGCACGCCCTCCGCGAGGAGCAGAAGCCCCTGCCGGCCCAGCTCGGTGTTGACGCGCGCCTGCGTGGCCACGGCGCCCCTCAGCGAGACCCAGGGGACGAGGCTCCCGACGGTCGGCCGGGCGGTGGCGACGGCGACCCCGAAGGCGCCCGTCTCGCCGTCGCGCGCCGCGATCGAGAAGGTGTTGAGCTCGATCACGGGGTCAAGTTGTACCATGGGAGCCTGTGAGCGCGTCCGATTACCCGCCGATCCCAGCCGAGCTGCGCGACCGCATCCAGAGCGAGCCCTGGGCGCAGGCGATCGGCATCCAGTACCTCGACCTCCGGCGCGGCTACTGCCGCGTGAGCCTGAAGCTCCAGCCCCACATGGTCAACTTCCAGGGCCGCCCGCACGGCGGCGTCCTCTTCACGCTCGCGGACGTCGCGTTCGGCGCCGCGTGCAACTCCCACGGCGAGGACGCCGTCGCGCTCAATGTCGCGATCAGCTACGTCGCGGCCGTGAAGCCGGACGCGACGCTCATCGCCGAGGCCCGCGCGGCCAAGCAGGGGCGGCAGGCGGGGTTCTACGAGGTGGAGGTCACCACCGAGGACGGGACGCTCGTCGCTCTCGTCCACTGTGTCGCCCACCGCCGCCCGCGCTGACCTGATCCTCGCCGGCGGGACGGCCCCCACGGTCGATCCCGCGTTCCGGGTCGCCGAGGCCGTCGCGATTGCGGGCGACCGCATCGCCGCCGTCGGCAGCACCGCCGAGATCCGCGCCCTGGCGGATGACCATCGACCTCGCCGGCCGCGCCGTCATGCCCGGGCTCATCGACGCCCACGCCCACATGGACCGCAAGGGGCTCAAGTCCCTCCACCCCTCGCTGGCGGGCGCGCGCTCGATCGACGACGTGCTGCAGCTCACCCGGGATGAGATCCACCGCATGCGCGACCTCGGCGTCGTCGTGACCACCCACACCAACCGCTACCTCTCGAAGGAGGGCGAGCTCTTGAAGTCGCGCGTGGGCGCCACCGCCGAGGACACGATCGTCCCGCTGCGGAGCCTCGCGGAGGCGGGGGTGCGCGTGGCGCTCGCGACGGACAACGTGCCGACGTCGCTCTTCCACCCCGTGTGGCAGGCCGTCGCGCGCGTGGACCGCTACTCCGGCCGCGTCATCGCCCCCGCGCAGCGCCTCTCGCGCGAGCACGCGCTCCGCGCGGCCACGCTCGAGGGCGCATGGCTCACGTTCGAGGAGGGCGAGAAGGGCTCCGTCGAGCCCGGCAAGCTCGCCGATCTCGTGGTGCTCTCGGCCAACCCGCTCACCTGCGACGAGGCGCGCATCCCGGACATCACCGCCGAAGTCACGATCGTGGGGGGCCGCATCGTCTTCGCGGCCGAGACTGTGAAGTCATCGGGGCCGCGGGGAGGGGCGGGGCTCTCCGACCACGGCGCGCGGAGCGTGATTCCCCGCGGCGCCGTTC
>JBBTPF010000281.1:0-2159 GCA_038066295.1 Candidatus Methylomirabilota bacterium
CGCTCTCCGATACCGCCAAGGAGCGGATCCGCGGCGGCAACGCCGCGCGCCTGCTCGGGCTCGCCTGACGATGGCCTGGAGCGTCCCGCCCTGGTGCCACCGCGCGCCGACTTTTACGCCACGGGGCGGCCGGGGCCCGAGGACGTGCTGCTGCTGGTCGAGGTCATGGACACCACTGCCGAGACGGACCGCGGCGTGAAGCTGCCGCTCTACGCGCCTGCCGGCGTCGGCGAGGTTTGGCTCGCGGATCTCGACGCCGACTCCATCGAGGTCTATCGCCGGCCGACCGCCTCGGGCTACGGCGACGCGCGGGTGCTCCTGCGTGGCGAGCGGATCGCTCCTCAGGCGTTCCCGGATCTGTCGCTCACGATCGACGAGCTGCTCGGCGGACGCCGCCGGCCGGTCAGGCGGGGCCGAAGCCGACCGAGGTCCGATCGTCCCTGACGAGGGGGCGGAAGCGGACGGGCAGGCCCACGGCGAGCTTCTCCAGCGGGATGTCCACGATGCGGCCGAGGAGCGACACGCCCTCGTTCAGCCTCACGACGGCGACGGCGTACGGCGCGTCGGCCGCCCAGGCGCGCGGCGCCACGCGGATCACCGTGAAGCTCGCGATCGTGCCCTCGCCCGCGAGCGGGACGGGCTCCCACGCGCGCTCGCCGCACGCGGGGCAGAGCTCCCGCGGCGGGATCGCCAGCTCGCCGCACTTCCCGCAGCGCACGCCGGTCAGCTGGCCCGCGCGCGCGCGCTCGAAGAAGTGGCGCTGCGTGATCGCGGGTTCAGCCACGGCCGAAGAGACTCACGAGCACGGTGGCGGTGTTGCCGCCGAGGGTATGGGCGAGGCCGACCTTCGCGCCGTCCACCTGGCGGGGACCGGCCTCTCCGCGGAGCTGCGTGACGATCTCGGCGACCTGCGCGGCGCCCGTCGCGCCGATCGGATGGCCCTTCGCCTTGAGCCCGCCCGACGGGTTCACGGGGATCCTGCCGCCGAGGCTCGTCCAGCCCTTCGCCGCGGCGAGCCCGCCCGCGCCCGGCTCGAAGAGGCCGAGCCCCTCGGTGGCGACGATCTCGGCGATCGTGAAGCAGTCGTGCAGCTCGACGACGTCCACGTCCGCGGGCGAGAGGCCCGCCTGGCGGTACGCGGCCGCGGCGGCGCGCTCGGTCGCGGGCACGCGCGACAGGTCGCGCTTGTCGCCCATCAGCATCCAGTCGGAGGCGGCGGCGGAGGCGAGGACCCAGACGGGCTTGCGGTGCTTGCGCGCGACCTCCTCGGAGGCGAGCACGACCGCCGCGCCGCCGTCCGTGAAGGGGCAGCAGTCGTAGAGCTTGAGCGGGTCGGCGACGTAGACCGATTTCATGACCTGCTCGATCGTGATCTCTTTCTGGAACTGCGCCTTCGGATTCAGCGTGCCGTGCTTGTGGTTCTTCACGGCGACGGCGGCCATCTGCTCCTCGGTCGTGCCGTACTTGTCCATGTGGGCGCGCGCGATGAGGGCGAAGACGCCGGGGAAGGTGAGGCCGAGCGTCTGCTCCCAGGCGGCGTCGGAGGCGTAGGCGAAATACTCGGTGGACTCGGCCGTGGGCACGTTGAGCACGCGCTCGCCGCCGCCGGCCAGGACGACGTCGGAGACGCCCGCGGCGATCTCCATGACGGCGTGGCGGAAGGCGGCGTGCGAGGAGGCGCAGGCGGTCTCGAAGCGCGTCGTCGGGACGGAAGGGATCCCGAGGAGCGACGCGGCCTGCGGGCCCGTGTGGAGCTGGTGCTCGGTCTCGCCCCCGACGACGTTGCCGTAGTAGAGCGCCTGCACGGCGCTCGCCGGGATCCCGGCGTCGGCGAGCGCGTCGGCGGCGGCCTCGGCGAAGAGCTCCGAGGACGTGCGGTCGTGGGCGCCGAACCTCGTGACCCCGACTCCGATGACGGCGACTCGTCGCATGGGACCCCTCCCGGGGCACATGCTAGCATCAAACTTCATGGCTCGGCGAGCGCTCGTCCTCCTGGGCTGCGGCTGGATCGCGCGCCGCCACGCGACGGCGGCGCGCCGTCTGGGAATTCCGCTGCTCGCGGCGAGCCGCGACGCCGCGCGCGCCCGCGCCTTCGCGCGGGCGTTCGGCGCCGCCGGCGCGTTCGGCTCCTACGAGGAGGCCGTGCGCGACACCTTCGG
>JBBTPF010000282.1:0-2481 GCA_038066295.1 Candidatus Methylomirabilota bacterium
ATGACGGTCAACTGGTTGTTGAAGTCGTGGGCGACGCCGGCGGCCAGGCGCCCGACCATCCTCATCGCGTCATCCTGTTCGCTCTGCGCCCTCAGCGCGAGGCGCTCCTCTTCGGCCCGCTTGTGTTCGGTCACGTCCCGAATGTGCTCGACCGCCTCATGGGTCGCTCCCGTTTCGGAAAGCAGGGGGTAGCTGCGGACCTCGAACTCCCGTTGGCCCCCGCCCCCGACACGATCCTCCTGCTGCATCGAGACCGAACGAAATCCACCCGCGGCGAACGTTGTCAGCACGGGGCAGTCCGCACAGATCTCTTCTCTTGCGAACAGCTCCCGGTGGCACTTCCGCCCGATGAGCTGCCGGGCCGGAACCCCCGACAGGGTGGCGGCGCCCTCATTGGCCGAAACGATGGTGAACTCCCGGTTGACGATCAGGAGGGAGTCCGCAATCGAATTGAACACGGCCAGGGTCCGGCGCTGGCTTGCCGAGAGCTCCTCCATCGAGACCTGCACCCGCTCTTGCAACCTCCGCACCAGCATTCGGTTCTGCTCGACGAGCCGGGCGCGTTCCAGGGCCCGCTGCATACTCCATTGGAGTTCCGCAAAGTTGAGGGGCTTGGTGAGATAGTCAAAGACCCCCTGGTGGAGCGCATCGATGGCCGAGGCCACGCTGGACTGGCCGGTGAGAATCAGGATTTCTGTTTCGGGGGAGATCGCCCTGACCGCCTCAATCAGCTCGAGCCCGCTCATCTTCGGCATGGAAAGGTCGGTGATCATCAGCTCCGGATGTTCCTGGTCGAAGATCTTCAGGGCTTCTCGCCCGCTGCGCGCCGAGAGGACTCGGTAGCCGGCCTGCGAGATCCATTCGACCATGACATCCAGCAGCTCCTGTTCGTCGTCGACGACCAGGATTTTAGGGTCGCGATCGCCCGGACCCTCAGAAACAGAACCGGCCTCTCGGCCAACCGCCGAGAGGCCACCCTCCGCCTCACCCCGAGCGTCACCCTCGCGCCGTACCATCAGAGTCCCCGTTTCCTCCCGACCGGACGCACGGTCTGCGCCAAACGCGAATTGGGCTTCAACCTATTGTTATTGTGATTGAACAACTAGCACGAAGGTCACCGTTCAGCCCCACAAAATGTTGGGGGATTCTGGGGGTGATGGAATAGATGTCGCGAGGTGAGGCCCCGGCCGACGAGCGCTCCCTCACCGCTGCTCGAGCCCGCCAGGGCCTGAACGGTTACCGGTTACGCACGAACATCACCGCTGGCCTTTCGTTCTGCCCGGCCGCTGGCGCAGCTCCTTTTTCAAGATTTTGCCCGTCGGGTTCTTCGGCAGGGCGCTGATGAACTCGAAGGCGTCCGGCACCTTGTAGGACGCGATCGCGTCGCGGCAGATCGTCTGGAGCGCCTCCGGCGTCGCGGTCTTGCCCTCCTGGAGCACGACGAACGCCTTCACCGCCTCGCCGCGCACCGGGTCGGGCACGCCGACGACGGCGACCTCCTTGACGGCGTCGTGACGGTAGAGGACCTCCTCCACCTCGCGCGGGAACACCTTGAAGCCCGACACGTTGATCATGTCCTTCACGCGGTCCACGAGGAAGTAGTAGCCGTCCCGGTCGCGATAGCCGACGTCGCCCGAGTGCAGCCAGCCGTCGCGGATCGCCTCGGCCGTCGCCTGCGGATTGCCGAAGTAACCCTTCATCACGTTCGGGCCCTTGATGAGGATCTCGCCGAGCTCGCCGTCGGCCACCTGCCGGCCTTCGGGGTCCACCACCGTCATCTCGACGTTCTCGATCGGCGTGCCGACCGAGCCCGGGCGGACGTGGGAGTCGTGATTCCACGCGGCGAAGGGCGAGCACTCGGTGAGCCCGTAGCCCTGAACGACCGGCGTCCCGTAGCGCTCCTGCCAGCGGCGCTCCACGTCCGTCGGCAGCGTCGCCGCCGCCGAGAAGAACAGGCGGACGGAGGAGAAGTCGAGCGTCCCGGCCATCGAGAGGAACAGGATGTACATCGTGGGCACGCCGTAGAAGAGCGTGATCCGGTGGCGCGTCACGGCCTCGAGGAACTGGTCGGGCACGAAGCGCTCCTGGAGAACGAGCAGCCCACCGGCCGTCACGAGCGAGTTCATGACGAAGTTCTGGCCGAAGCAGTGGAACATCGGCACCGCGCAGAGGCCGCGATCATCATGCGTCATGCGGAGATGGTGCACGGTCGCGTACGCGTTCGAGACGATGTTGGCGTGCGACAGCATGACGCCCTTGGGCCGTCCCGTCGTCGCCGAGGTGTAGAGGATCGCCGCCGTCGTCTCGCGGTCGAGGTCGAGGGCGCGGACGGGCTTGCCCGAGAGGCCCGCCAGGTCCTTCGCGTCGATCACGTGGCGCACCGAAGGGACCCTGTCGCGCCCGGGCAGGTTCTGGGCGACCACGCCCGCCGTGACCACCGCGGACGCTGCCGCGTCGGCGATGATGTACTCGATCTCCTCG
>JBBTPF010000283.1:0-4229 GCA_038066295.1 Candidatus Methylomirabilota bacterium
AGCACCTCCTGATCCGGCGCGCGGTCAACGAGGGCGTCGCCAAGAAGCTCATCGATCGCTACAAATGGTGGGAGTGGTATTGCCGCGGGATCGACGCCATGGACAACAACCCCGCGCCCGGCAACAAGGCGGGCGGCCTCACCACGGTCTTCGAGAAATCGTTGGGCGGCGTGACCAAGGGCGGCACGACACCGATGATGGACGTCTTCCTCTACGGCGAGCCGATCACCACGAAGGGCTTCGTTTTCATGGACACGCCGGGCCACGATCCGGTGTCCATCACGGGGCTCGTCGCCGGCGGCTGCAACATCATCTGCTTCACCACGGGGCGCGGTTCGGTCTTCGGCTGCAAACCGGTGCCGTCCATCAAGCTCGCGACCAACTCCCTCATGTACCGCCACATGGAAGAGGACATGGACATCAACTGCGGCGTCATCCTCGAGGGCACGCCCCTCGAGACGGTCGGGCGGCAGATCTTCGAGGAGATCGTCGCCGTCGCCTCCGGCAAGCGGACGAAGAGCGAGCTGTCCGGTGTCGGCGAGGAGGAGTTCGCGCCCTGGATCATCGGCCCGGTGATGTGACCGGGCGTTCAGGCCCCGACGATCTCGTTCAGCCCCTCGACGACCCGAGCAAGCTCTTCGGGGCTGGCTCGCCCGATGCGGTTCCCGATCCGTTCTATTTCCCAGCGGCGCTGGTTTCTTCTGGGCGACGGCGACGCGCGGAGTTCCTTGACGGACGCACGGTACTCCGATATCGTGATACCGCGATGGCTCGACTGGTGACGACGAACCTGCGCTTCCCCGAGGGGATCTACCGCGAGCTCCGGTACCAGGCGGGACGGCGGGGCGTTTCGGTGGCGACCCTCGTGCGTGAAGCCGTGGATCGGTACCTCGGCCGGACCGACGAGGGGACGGCGGTCCCGCTCGGCAGCGATCCGGCCGACGGCATCATCGGCGCCGTGACCGGCTCGGCCGGCGACGAGTCCGTCAATCACGACCACTACCTCTACGGGTGGCCGCAGGAGACCGATGGCGAAGCTCCTGGCCGACACCAGCGCGCTCCTGGCTCTCGCGATGCGGGACGACCGGAACCACGAGGCGGCCGTCGAGTTCGTCCGGCGCAATCCGCAGGCCCGCTTCGTGGTGACCGAGCTGATCGTGAGCGAGGTCGCGACGCGGGTCCGCGCGCGCGCCGGCGCGGGCCAGGCCGCCGCCCTGGCGCGTAGCCTCCTCGAGAGCCGCCGCTACGAGCTCGTCTTCGTGGACATGGAGCTCCTGCGCGGGGCGGTCGAGCGCCTGGCCCGCTTCAGCGACAAGCGCCTCAGCCTCACCGACTGCGCCAGCTTCGAGCTGATGGATCGGCTCGAGCTGACCTCGGCGTTCACGTTCGACAGCGACTTTCGCGACTGCGGCTACACGATGGCGCCCTGAGCCGTCTGGCTCAGCTCTGGACGACGGTGACGATGAGGCCGATGGACGCGAGGACGTTGCCGACGCGCACACACTCGGCTTCAGGACCGATCTTCACGACCGCCTTGCCGGTGTTGTGGACCTGCCAGGCGATCTCCCAGCCCTCGGGCTCGCCGCAGGCGATCGCCTTCTGAAGCTGCTTCACGACCTGCTCGAAGGTGTGGCAGTCGCAGTTGTGAAGGATCGTCATCCAGGGCGGGGCGACCGCCTCCTCGGTGACGTCCTCGACGTCGGGCGAGGGCCGGACCTGGGGGCGGACCTCCACCTCGCTCATCGCGCCCAGTCTACCCCTTGATCTCCTTCAGGAGCTCGCGGGCGATCAGGAACTTCATGATCTCGTCGGAGCCGGCGCCGATCCGCATGAGCCGGGCGTTCCGGAAGATCCCCTGGATCGGGAAGTCCGTCGTGTAGCCGATGCCGCCCAGCACCTGCATCGCGTGATCCACGATCTTCCACACGGCCTCGGCTGCGAAGAGCTTGGTCACCGCCGACTCGCGCTGCGCCGGCAGCCCCGCCTCGATCATCTTCGCCGTGCGGTAGATGAGCTGGCGCGTGGCGTCGAGGTAGGCGTACATCTCGGCGAGCTTGAAGGAGACGCCCTCGAACACGGCGATCGGCTGCTTGAACTGCACGCGCTTGGTCGAGTACTCCGCGGCGATCTCGAGGCATCGGCGGGCGCCGCCGAGCGAGGCCATGCAGTAGGTGACGCGCTCGGTATCGAGCTCGTCCATCAGCACGTGGTAGCCGCCGCCGAGCGGCCCCAGGAGGTTCTCCTTCGGGATGTCCACGTCGTCGAACTCGATCAGCGCGTTGTCCATCCAGTCGGCCATGATGACCTCGTCGAGCTGGCGCTTGACCGTCACGCCGGGATGGTCCATGGGCACGATGAAGGTGGACATGCCCTTGTGAGGGTGCGTGCCCCGGTCGGTGACCGCGAAGAGCGTCACGTAGTCGGCGAGGCCGCCGCCCGTGATGAAGCGCTTCTGGCCGTTGATGACCCAGCGGTCGCCCTTCAACACCGCGGTCGTCTGCATGCGCGAGGTGTCGCTGCCGATCTGGGGCTCGGTGATCCCGAGCGCCGCCAGCTCCTCGCCGGCCAGGCGCGGCGGGATGTGTCGCTGCTTCTGCATCTCCGTACCGTAGCGGAGGATCGAGATCGTCCCGAGCGTGAGCGAGACCGACCGGATCGTGTCGGCCGGGTGGCCCGCCGCCGCCAGCTCCTCGTCGATGATGCACTCGGCGACCACGCCGCGCCCGTTGCCGCCGTACGCCTCCGGGAAGAGCGCGCCGGTCATCCCGGCCTCGCCGAGCCGCCTGAGGTACGCCTTCGCGATCTCGCGCAGCCGCGCGCGGCGCTCGGGGCCGGCCTCGTGCGTTGCCTTGATCTCCTTCACGCGACGGTGGGCCTCGGCGGCCGTCGGCAGGATCTCCCGCTGGGCGAAGGCGCGCGCCTCGTGCATGAGCCGCTGCTCGGCGGGCGTGTAGAGATGCACCTGGCCGCTCGACACCGACCAGCCGCCAGGCATCGTCATGTCTTCGAGCGTGATCGAGCGGAAGAGATCGGGATCGACGGTCATGGGGTCACCTCGTGGGCTGGGGCCCGAAGACGCCGGACGCGCGCAGCGCGGCGATCCGGTCGGGGGCGTAGTGGAGGAGATCGCGCAGGATCGCGTCGGTGTGCTCGCCGAGGCGCGGGGCGGGCGCCGGCCGGGCGATCGCGCCCGCCGTCTTGATCGGCGAGGCGACCTCGCGGAGCGCGCCGAAGGCCGGGTGCTCGACCGTGAGGATCATCTGGCGCTCGCGGACCTGCTCGTCCTCGAGCGCCTCCCGCGTCGAGTTCACGGGCGCGCACGGCACGCGCCCCTGCAGACGCGTGAGCCAGTCGGAGGTGGTGCGCTCGCTGAAGCGCGGCTTCAGGATGGCGAGGAGCTCCGCCTTGTGGGCGCGCCGTTCGGCCAAGGCGGCGAAGCGCGGGTCGGCGCGGAGGGCGGGGAGCTCGAGGGCGTCCACGAGGCTCTCCCAGAACTTCTCCTTGTTGCAGAACACGACGATCCAGCCGTCGCGCGTGCGGAAGTTCTGCGCGGGGACGAGCGTCTGGTGGCCCGAGTCTTCCACGCGCTGAGGCTCCCACGCACGATTGAGCTGCCAGATCGCGAAGTAGGAGAGCATGCTGACGGCCGTGTCCATGAGCGACACGTCCAGGTCGCGCCCGCGGCCGCTCCGCTGGGCGTCCCAGAGCCCGATCATGAGACCCAGGACCGACGCGTACCCGCCCGCGAAGTCGATCACGGACACGCCGCACTTGCCCGGCGGACCGTCGGGCTCGCCGGTGATCGCCATGTAGCCGGCGTAGCCCTGGATCAGGTAGTCGTAGGCGGGCTCGGCGGCGCGCGGGCCCGTCATGCCGAAGCCCGAGAGCGAGCAGCAGACGACCGCCGGGTTCACCGCGCCGAGCGTCTCGTAGGTGAGCCCGAGCTTCGCCGGCAGATCGCCCCGCAGGTTGTTGTAGACGGCGTGCGAGACGCGCACGAGATCGTGGAGCACCGGCCGCGCCTCCGGGTGGCGCAGGTCGAGCGCCAGCGACTTCTTGCCGCGGTTGAAGGACTGGAAGTAGAGCGAGTCGCCCTCGATCTGGTACGGCGGCACGTAGCGCGAGATGTCGCCGCCGACCGTCGGGTCCTCGATCTTGATCACCTCGGCGCCGAGGTCGGCGAGCACCTGTGTGCCGAAGGGACCGGCGCCGAACTGGGAGACGGCGAC
>JBBTPF010000284.1:0-6295 GCA_038066295.1 Candidatus Methylomirabilota bacterium
CCCGGCCGCGCAACGGGCGCGGGCGACGGCGCCGGGGGCCGCCGGAGCTCCTGGTTCCCGCGCGGCGGCGGCGGCGCGTCGGACAGCAGGCTCGTCTGCGCGGGCGGCGGCGCCGGCACGGCGGGCGCGACACCCTGCCGGCGGAGCAGCGCGTGAACCTCGTCCACCCGCTTCAACACGTCTTCCAGGGCCTGCGGGACCGGCCGGCGCGTGGCGCGCACGGTGGCGATCTCCAGCTCCACGCGCGGGTGCGGCGACTCGCGCATCTGCGCGTCGGCCTCCAGGAAGGCGCGCAGGACGTAGAGCAGCTCGTCGAGCGACGCGGCCTCGCCGAGCTTCCTCAGCTCGTTCCCCTCGGCGTGCGTGAGGTCGGCGAGCTTCGCGGTGGGCGCGGCCTTCAGTACGAGCGCCCGTCGCAGCTGCTCGATGACGTCGCGGGCGAAGGCCTGGAGGTCCTCGCCCTCGCGCGCCGCGCGGTCGATCGCCTCGAGCGCGGCGCCCGTGTCGTGGGCGATCAGCGCCGCGGCGAAGGCGCGCACGGCCTCGGGCGCCGAGGCGCCGAGGAGCTGGGCGACGGCCTCCGCCTCGAGCCGCCCGTTGCCGTAGGCGATCGCGGTATCGAGCAGCGACAGCGCGTCGCGCAGCGACCCCTCGGCCGCGCGCACGATGACCGGCAGGGCCCCGGGCTCGAACGGCACGCCCTCCTCGCCGAGGATGCGCTCGATCGCCGCGGCGAGGAGGTCCGGCGCGATCGGGCGGAAGTCGAACCGCTGCACGCGCGAGAGCACCGTCGGCGGGATGTCGCGCGGGTCCGTCGTCGCGAGCACGAAGACGACGTGCGGCGGCGGCTCCTCGAGCGTCTTGAGCAGGGCGTTGAAGGCAAAATCGGTGAGCTGGTGGACCTCGTCGATGATGTAGACCTTGTAGCGGCCGCGCGCGGGCGCGTACTTGACGTTCTCGCGGAGCGTCCGGATCTCCTCGATGCCGCGGTTCGACGCGCCGTCGATCTCGATCACGTCCACGAGCGTGCCGGCCGCGCTCTCCCGGCACACGCCGCACGCCCCGCAGGGCTCGGGGCCCCGGCGCTCGGGGCAGAGGAGGGCCCGGGCGAGGAGCCGCGCGGTCGTCGTCTTGCCGATGCCGCGCGGGCCCGCGAAGAGGTAGGCGTGCGCGAGGCGTCCGGACGCGAGCGCGTTCCGGAGCGTGCGCGTGATCGCATCCTGGCCGACGACCGCGTCGAACGTCTGCGGCCGCCACTTCCGCGCCAGCACCTGATAGCTCACGGGTTGACTCCACGAGCGGAGCCACTCGCACCTATCACTCGCCACCCTCGGTGCACGCCGGGCTCGCGCTCCAATACAATGACCGTGCACCCTCCTTCGAACGATCCGTCCTGCGATCTCTCCACGGAACCGGCTCCGGTCAGGTACTCCCACGGCACACGAGAGGGTCGCCTTACCGTTGCTCCCTTCCGGGCCTGGCGGGGTTCGACGATTCTCGTTGCGTGGGGCCCGACCTTCGACGCCGTCCCGTGAAGCTCACTCAACACGGACCGCCCTCGAGAGGGAATTCAACCCCGCTGAAGCGGATTGCGGGTTACAGGGCACCGCTAACTCCCCGTCTAGCACGGTCACGTCGAAACTCATCTGTCGCGCTATCTCGCCGACCGTCGGGCGCGGCGGCGCCCCGACGGCGCATATGAATGGCGGAGGGGGCGGGATTCGAACCCGCGGCACAGGGGTTACCCGTGCACGGCATTTCCAGTGCCGCACCTTCGGCCGCTCGGTCACCCCTCCGTCGAGTCCTCGCGCACTGTGTGCCCGACCGTCGAGCGCCGGAGCCCTGCGCAGGCGCTCCGACGGCAAATAGAATTGGCGGAGGGGAGAGGATTTGAACCCCCGAGGGACCTTCTGGGCCCCTATCCGATTTCGAGTCGGACGCCTTCAACCGGGCTCGGCCACCCCTCCGCACCGACCACCCAATTATGTCAGCTATCTAGTCGCTTTCCCACAGCACTCCTGGTCCCCAGAGCGATCACGGCGGGCGCCGGCACGATCTTCTCGATGGCAGCGACCAAGCGAAGTCCCTGGACCGTGCGCAAGTCTACCCCAGCCGCCACGAGACTGGAAGCGAAGGCGCGCCTTGTCCCATTTCACTGAGCCTTTCGCATCATTGCGACCTGCGCAACGGGCCGACACAATCGGCTGATATAGTCCCCCATCGAGGAGGTAATTCCATGAAAGCTCACAACCGAAGGCTGGCCCTCGCGGGCCTGCTCGGGTTGCTGGCCGTCGCGGCCGCGAGCCCGGCGCCCGCGACCGCGGCCGAACCTGCCGCGTACAGCGTCGACTTCGTCTCGAGCCCGGCGTGGGGAAACGCCATGAACGATCAGGGCGTCGCCGTCGGGGTGCTCGCCACGCTCCCTCCGGGATGTACCCCGTCCACGTGCGCGCCGGTCTACCAGACGGTGGTGTGGTCGGGCGACATGGTCATCCCGCTGCCGCTCCTGCCCGGGTTCTCCACCGTCACCGCCGTCAGCATCAACGCGAGCGGCTGGGTTGCCGGATACGCCGGCGATCCAACGACCACCGGCGCGCGCGCCGTGGTGTGGAAGCCCACGGGCACGAGTTACACGGTCATCAATCTCGGCGTGCTCCCCGACACCACGAGCTCCTGGGCTGCGGGGATCGATGACCTGGGACGGGCGGTCGGCTGGTCGACGGACGTGGGGGCCTTCCCCACGACCACCGCGCCCTTCGTCTGGACCGAGGCCAGCGGCATGGTCAATCTCGCGGCTCAGGGGTTCCCGAACGATATCCCGCTGGCCATCAGCCCAGGCGGCACCGTGGCCACCCCCGACTACTGGTACCGCCTCGGCCAGCCTTCGAGCGTGACGCCCCTGGCGTCCCCGCCGCCGGGCTTCTCCGGCCCCGGCAGCTATCCGGCCGCGATCAACGACGCAGGCGATCAGGTGCGCTTCCAGATCTCGACCGGCACGGAGTTCTTCCCGTATCTCTTCCGTTACAACCACGCGGGGACGTGGCAGCAGATCTGGTTTCTCCCCGCCGGCGACCAGGCGCCCTATAGCATCGGCTCGATCAACGCCGCTGGCGACATCACGGCGACGGTGGGCGGCGTCGGCCTCATCGCCTACGGGCCCGACGGGCTGGGCGAGGCACTGTCAGCCAAGCTCTCCCCGGCCTACGGCGGTGGTGCAACCGCCGACATGACGATCGTCCCGACCGGAGGACCGATCACCGCCTCGGGGCAGATTCTCGCGCGGGTGATGATCGGCCGGAGCGCGCGCCTGCTCCGCCTGGTGGCGGCGGAGCCGTGCGCGACCGGCTGTATCCGCGTCGCCTCGATCCAGATGGTCGGGAAGATGATCGGCTTTCCCAAGGGCCAGTGCACTTCGAGAGCCTCCAATTACGTCACGGCGACGCTGACCGTGACCGACGAGGCGGGCAAGGCGCTGTCGGGCGCCACGGCCACCGGGCGCTTCCTCGACGACTACTATCTCGACGAGCGGGTCACGGGCACGACGGGCAGCAACGGCACCGTCAAGTTCACCCACAAAGGCCCGGCCTGTGTCGGCGCGACCGCCATCCTCGTCGACGACGTCACCAAGACGGGCCGGGTGCTCGACTTCACGACCGGCACGCTCTGGGACGATGTGATCCCGCAACCCTGAAGAGAGCGGGCGCGGCTCGACGCCGAGAACGCTTCACCGCCGTTTCGTCTCGAAGAACTCCCGCAGCAGCGCCGCGCATTCGGCGCCGAGGACGCCGCCGGCCGCCTCCACGCGGTGATTCCACCGGGACTCATCGAGCAACCGGTAGAGCGACTCGACCGCGCCCGCCTTCGGATCGGCGGTGCCGTACACGACCCGCGCGACCCGCGCCTGGAGCAGGGCGCCGCAGCACATCGGGCACGGCTCCACGGTCACGTAGAGCGTGGCGCCTGTGAGCCGGTAGTTGCCGGTCTTCCGCGCGGCCTCGCGCAACGCCAGGACCTCGGCGTGGGCGGTGGGATCGCTGAGCCCGATCGGCGCGTTGTGGGCGCGGCCCACGATCGCGCCGTCGACCACCACGACGGCGCCCACCGGCACTTCCCCGTCCAGGAGACCGCGCCGCGCCTCCTCGAGCGCCGCGCGCATGAACCCTTCCGCGTCGTCCCTGCCCTCGTGCAAGAGACCACCACGGTACCCGGTAAACCACCGGGAAATCAACCGTCTTCCGCCGATACTACCCCTTGACTCGGCCCGAGCTTCGCCGAATAGTAGGGCACCCGTCGTTCCGGTCGAGTTCCTGGAGGAAGCGGTTGTTCCAATACGCCGTCTCCCGCGTCCTGTGGCTGGCACCGACGCTGCTCGCGATGGCGCTCGTGACCTTCCTGGTGATGCACGCCACGCCGGGGAGCCCGCTCGATCCCGTGGCCGAGGGCGCCAACCCGCTCTCGCCCGAGGCGCAGAAGAACCTCGCGGAGCATTACGGCCTCGACAAGCCCCTGCCCCAGCAGTTCCTGATCTTCGTCGGCAAGGCGATCCGGGGCGACTTCGGCGCCTCGTTCGTCTACAAGACACGGACCGTCGCCGAGATCCTCCGCGAGACCTTCCCGATCTCGCTCCTGCTCGGCTCGATGGCGCTGGCGCTCGCGATCGCGGGCGGGCTCACGCTCGGCATCCTCGCCGCCGTGTACCAGAACCGCATGTGGGACTACGTGTCGGTCACGCTCGCGACCTTCGGCGTGGCGGTCCCGAACTTCGTCCTCGCGGTCTTCCTGATCATCCTCTTCTCGTTCGTCGTGCCGCTCTTCCCGACGGGCGGCTGGGACTCGCCGAGGGACTGGGTCCTGCCGACGGTGGCGCTGGCGCTCGCGCCGATGGGGATCATCGCGCGCTTCACGCGCGCCTCCATGCTCGAGGTGATCCGCGCGGACTACACGCTGACGGCGCGCGCGAAGGGGCTGGGCGAGGCGCCCGTCATCTTCAAGCACGCGCTCAAGAATGCGTTCATCCCGGTCGTGACGCTGCTCGGGCCGATGTTCGCCGCCGTCGGCACGGGGTCGTTCTTCGTCGAGTCGATCTTCCGGGTGCCGGGGATGGGGCGCTTCTTCGTGCTCTCGATGACGGGCCGCGATTATCCGATGATCATGGCGGTGGTGCTCACCTACGGCGCGTTTCTCGCGGTCATGAACCTCGTCGTGGACCTCCTCTATGGCGTTCTCGACCCCCGCATCCGGTATTAAGCTCGGAGGGGGGCTTCGCCCCCCTTCCGATGCCTCCCCCCAGGATCGATTGCGCGGGCAAAGCCCGCGCTCGAACGTGGCGACTCTGGCGCCGGTCAAGGGGACGAGCCTCTGGCGGGACGCCGTGCGTCGGCTCCTGCGCAATCGACTGGCCGTCGCCGGCGCCGTCGTCATCGTCCTCTTGTGCCTGATCGCGATCTTCGCCGACGTCCTCGCCCCGCTCCCGTACACCAAGCCGAACTTCGGCCGCCTCAACGAGGCGCCCTCGCGCGACTACCCGCTCGGCACCGATCAGCTCGGCCGCGACCTGCTCTCACGGATGATCTACGGTGCCCGCGTCTCGATGCTCGTCGGGCTGGGGGCCCAGGTGATCGTGGTGCTCATCGGCGTGCCGATCGGCGCGTTGTCGGGCTACGTGGGCGGGCGCACGGACCTCTTCCTGACGCGCTTCATCGACGTGATGTACGCCTTCCCGCGGCTGCTCTTCGTGATCCTCGTGATGTCGATGCTGGGCGCCGGGCTCATCAACATCTTCATCGCGATCGGCTTCACCGGCTGGGTCGGCATCGCCCGGCAGACGCGCGCGCAGGTCCTCGCGATCAAGGAGAAGGAGTTCGTGGACGGGGCGCGCGCGCTGGGCGCGGGGTTCAGCCGGCTGCTCGTGCGCCACGTACTGCCGAACTCGCTCACGCCCATCGTGGTCTCGGTGACGTTCGGGATCCCGGAGGCGATCTTCACGGAGGCCGCGCTCTCGTTCATCGGCGTCGGCATCAACCCGCCGACCCCTTCGTGGGGCCAGATGGTGGGTGAGGGCCAGCAGTACATCCGGTCCTACTGGCACCTCTGCGTGTTCCCGTCCATCGCCATCGCGATCACCATGCTGTCGTTCACGTTTTTCGGCGACGGAGTCCGTGACGCGCTCGACCCCAAACTGAAGTAAAGGAGGAGGCTCGCCCATGACAAGACCACCGATCACAGATGCGCAACTCGACCTGCTGGAGCAGCGGCTCGCGGCCGCCGGCGTCGGCCGCCGCGAATTTCTCAAGGT
>JBBTPF010000285.1:0-23646 GCA_038066295.1 Candidatus Methylomirabilota bacterium
CCGAGCGCCTCGGGGAGTTCAGCTTTCCCCCGGCCGACCGCGAGCTGATCCAGCGGCTCGCTCGCAGAAACGCGTCGGGCTAGCAGGCGACGTCGTCGAGCCACGCCTCGAGACAACGACGCCCCTGACGCTCGAGCGCTGGGGCGAAGCGCGCGGTGTCACGCCTGAGCTGGGCGACCGACACCCCCGGCGTGGCGCCGATCTCGCCGGCGTTACCGGCGAACCAGCCCTCGAGCCCGCCAGGCGTCACCTCGGCGTGGAACTGGAGCCCGAGCCCGCGCCGGCCCCAGGCAAATGCCTGGTTCTCGTAAGCGCCCGTGGAGGCGAGGCGCACGCTGCCGCGCGGCAGGTCGAAGGTGTCGCCGTGCCAGTGGAGCACCGCCGTCTCTTCGGGAGCGAGGTATCGGAGGCAGGAGCGGCGGCCCTCGTCGGTCAGGAGCAGCGGCGCCCAGCCGATCTCCTTCCGGCCGCCGGGATAGACGCGGGCGCCGAGCGCACGCGCCATCAACTGGCTCCCGAGGCACACGCCGAGCGTCGGCAGGTCGGCCGCGAGGCGCTTCTCGAGGAGCCGCAGCTCGTCGAGGACGAACGGATAGCTCGCCTCCTCGTACGCGCCGATGGGCCCGCCGAGGATGACGAGCAGGTCCGGGCCGAACGGATCGAGGGCGCCGAGGTCGTCGAGCCCGGCGTCGGCGTACGCGACGCGGTAGCCGCGGTCGCCCAGCACGCGCTCGAAGCTCCCGAGGTCCTCGAAGGCGACGTGACGGACCGCGAGCGTGATCGGCATCGCGTCGGCCGCCCCCTTCTCTTGTACGCCGCGCCCGTGGCCCGCGCTATGACCACCCCCATATATCGCACACGGGCCGGACGCGATATTGTTTATTCACCGCGAAGCCGACGGGGAGGACCTTCCATGAACCGACGCGACCAGGGGCGCTCGCTCCTCCAGCAGTGGGAAGCCGCCAAGCCGACGAACTTCTACGACGACGACCGCTACCTCCGCATGGCGCTGGCTCGCCGCCTCGGCCCCGCGCGGCTCGCTCAGGCCGAGCCGCAGCTCCGCCAGGCCGGCGCGGACTCCGCGGGCCCGGTCAGCCGCGCCTCGTTCGTCCTCGACCGCCCCGAAAACCTGCCGCGCGTGGAAGCCTGGAACGCGATCGGCGAGCGCACCGAGGAGGTCGTCTACCATACCGCGCATCACGAGATCGGCCGGCTGGTCTGGCGCTCGGGCATTCTCGCGGTGCTCGGCGAGCCCGGCAACGTGACGCTCCACGCGGGGCTCACCTATCTCTTCGGCTTCAACGGCGAGGTCCCTCACCTGTGCTCGGTGGCCTGCACAGCCGGACTCATCAAGGCCATCCAGCGCGCGGGAAGCGACTGGATGCGACAGACGTGGCTGCCCAAGCTCCTCGATCGCGACTACGACCGCCGCTGGCACGGCGCCCAGTTCCTCACCGAGGTCCAGGGCGGGTCCGACGTCGGCGCCAACGCGTGTGTCGCGCGGCCGGTCGCCGGCGAGCCCGGCGTCTGGCACCTCTCCGGCGAGAAGTGGTTCTGCTCGAATGTCGCCGCCGATCTCTACGCCGTGAGCGCGCGCCCCGAAGGCGCGCCCGACGGCACGCCGGGCATCGCGCTCTTCGTCGTCCCGCGCCATCTGGATGACGGGCGGCCGAACGGCGTCGCCATCCGGCGGCTCAAGAACAAGCTCGGGACGCGGACGCTCCCGACCGCCGAGCTCGACTTCCAGGACGCGGTGGCGTACCCGCTCGGCCCCGCCGACGAGGGATTCAAGCTCCTCATGGGCGTGATCGTCAACACCTCGCGCCTCGAGGTGGCGATCGGCTCGAGCGGGATGATGCGGCGGGCGTGGGTGGAGGCGTTCCACTACGCGCGCGTGCGCGAGGCCTTCGACCGCCGGCTGATCGACTTCCCAGCGGTGCGCCAGCAGCTCGCCGAGATGAAGGCGCTCGGCACCGCGGGCCTCGCCTTCACGCTGTTCGTCGCGGCCCTCGAGGACCAGCTCGGGCTCGCGGGCGCCCGCCCGGAGGACGACCCGCTCTACCGCACCGCCGTCAACCTCAACAAGTTCGTCTGCTCGATCGACGCGGGGCTCGTCGTGCACCACGCGATCGAGATCCTCGGCGGCAACGGCACGATCGAGGACTTCAGCCCGCTGCCCCGGCTCTACCGCGAGGTGCCCGTCCAGGAGAGCTGGGAAGGGCCGCACAACACGCTGATGTCGCAGCTCCTCCGCGACGCGCTCCGCTCGAAGATGCACGACGCGCTCCTCGCGGAGTCCCAGGACCTGCTCCTCGGCATCAAGCAGCCGACGCTCCTCGCGACGCGGGAGGCGGCGCTCGGGGCGCTCGACGACACGCGCTCGCGCCTGAACGGGATCCTCCGCAGCGACCCCGACGCGGCGGCCTTCCACATGCGCGGCCTGATGACGCGGGTCGCGCGGATCATGCAGGTCTCGCTCCTGCTCGAGGACGCCCAGCACGCCGCAGGCGAGAAAGGCTTCGGCTGGCTCGGCGCCGCCGCCCAGCTCATCCTGAACCATCACGTGCTGACGGGCTACGACCCGGCGGCCGACCGCGGCTATCCCGAGCTGATCCGGCAGGTGCTGGAGGACTGAGCGCGGGTCGCGGAGTACAATCGGGCTCCCCATGACGATCGCCGACGTCCGCGTGATCCTGGCCGACATTCCCGTCCGGCGCCCCCACAAGATGTCCTTCACCACCCTCGAGGCGGTGAACTACGTCTTCGTCCGTGTGGAGACGCGGGACGGCCTCGTCGGCTGGGGGGAGGCGGCCTGTCTCGGCGGCCCGACCTGGAGCGAGGAATCGGCGGAATCGGTCGCTGTCACCATCGAGCGCTACATCGCGCCGTGGCTCGTCGGGAGCGATGCCACCCGGATCGAGGCGCTGAACCGCGAGATGGCCCGGCGCGTGCAGGGCAACCCGTTCGCGCGCGCGGCGGTCGAGATGGCGCTCTGGGACCTCAACGGCCGAGCGCTCGGCGTCCCCGTGCACCGCCTGCTCGGCGGCCGCGTGCGTGACCGCGTGCCGCTCTCCTGGTCACTGGCCGTGGCGGACCCCGACGCCGAGCTGGCGGAGGCGAAGGCGAAGGCCGCGCTCGGCCATCGCATCTTCAAGATCAAGACGGCGGCGCACCCGGTCGCGCACGATGTGGAGCGCGTCCGGCGACTTCGGGAAGCGCTCGGACCCGACGTCTCCCTGCGCGTGGACGCCAACCAGGGATGGGACCGCCCGACGGCGCTCCGGGCGATTCGGGCGCTCGAGCCCTACGCCCTCGACTTCGTCGAGCAGCCGGTGCCGCGCTGGGATCTCGGCGGGATGGCCGAGATCGCGCGCAGCGTGACGGTGCCGATCATGGCCGACGAGTCCTGCTGCTCGCCGCACGACGCGCTCGCCATCGCCCGCCTCGGTGGCGTGTCGATCCTCGCGCTCAAGCTCACCAAGTCGGCGGGCATCCTCGGCACGATGGCGATCGCCCGGATCGCGGAGGCGGCCGGCCTGGGCTGCTACGTCGGCTGTATGATCGAGACCTCGCTCGGCACCGCCGCCTACCTCCAGGTCGCGCTGGCGGCGGCACCGGTCACCTGGGGCTGCGAGCTGTTCGGCCCGCTGCTGCTCACCGGCGACGTGGTACGGCGGCCGGTTGAGTACGAGGACGGCGCGATCCTCGCGCTCGACGGGCCCGGCCTCGGCGTGGAGGTCGACGAGATCGCGCTCAAGGAGTGGACACGACGGCGGTGAATGCCACATACGCAGGAGGAGGCACCATGCGACGGTTGACCGTGCTCGTTCTCGCGTTCGCGCTGGCCCTCGGGGCCGCGCCGGCGGACGCCCAGCAGTACGACCTGACCTGGACCGCCGGGCAGATCGGCGGCGGCTGGTACGCGCAGGCGGGCGGCTTCGTGGAGCTGGTCAAGAGCAAGAACCCGAAGTTCAACATCAAGGTCGTCCCGGGCGCCGGCATCCAGAACATGTCGAAGCTCCAGGCGGGCGAGACCGAGATCGCCTGGGGCCTGCCGCCCTTCGTCGCCGCCTCCTACAACGGCGGCGACCCGTACAAGGACAAGCACACGGACATGCGGCTCGTGATGAACGGGCTCGGCTTCGTCCACATCCAGTTCGGCGTGCCCGCCGACTATCCCGCCAAGAGCATCCGGGAGATCTTCGAGAAGAAGGGGCCGATCACGATCGGCACCACGCCGCCCGGCGGCTCCGACGAGTGGGTGATGCGGAAGGTCTTGGAGTTCTACAAGACCACCTACCAGGACGTGCGGAGCCGCGGCGGCAAGGTCATCCTCGTCTCTTACAGCGACCTCGCCACCCAGTACCGCGACCGCAACATGGACATCTTCTTCGCCAACCTCGCCGTTCCCGGCGCCGCCATCCAGGAGGCCTCGCTCGCGCGGAAGATGCGAATCCTGCCGATGGACGACGACCTCATCAAGTTCATGGAGAGCCTGGGCCTCTCGCGCGGGCTCATCCCGAAGGGCAGCTACAAGGACGTCGTCAACAACGACGTGAACATCCCGACGATCGCCATGGCCAACACGATCGTCGCCAACGCGAAGGCCTCCGAGCAGGCCGTCTACGAGTTCACCAAGCTCCTCCTCGGCAACGTGGACGCCGTGCGGAAGGTGCACCCCGCGTTCAAGGACTTCGACCCGAAGGACGCGGTGACGCTCGCCAACGTGCCGCTCCATCCCGGCGCGGCCAAGGCGTACAAGGAAGCGAAGCTCCTGAACTAGGTGCGCCCGGGCGGCGGAGTGACGTCCTGAGAAAGCTCTCCGGGCCGGTGGGGTGGGCGGCCGGCGGCTGGGCGGCCGCCGCCGCCCTCTTCCACATCTGGACCGCCTACGCCGGCGTGCTGGAGCCGCGGCCCATGCGCGGGCTTCACCTGATGTTCCTGCTGCCGCTCGCGTTCCTCCTCTTTCCCGCGACCGCGCGCTCGCCCTCCAACCGCCCGTCGTGGTGGGACGCCGCCTGGGTCGGGACGGCGCTCCTTCCCGCGCTCTACGTCATCGCCAACGCGCACGAGCTGACCGAGCGCTGGGAGGGCGTGCACCCGGTGACGCTGCCCCACGTGGTCTTCGGCACGCTCATGGTGCTGGCCGTGCTCGAGGCCTCGCGCCGCGCCGTCGGCTTCTGGTTCTTCGTCACCACCCTCACCTTCATCGCCTACCTCGTCGCGGCCCCGTGGCTGCCGGGCTTTCTCAAGTCGCCCCGCGCCTACAGCTATCCCCGGATCATCGAGATGTTCTATCTCTACGCCGACGAGGGAGTGCTCGGCACGCTCACCGGCATCTCGTCCAACCTCCTGATGGTCTTCATCCTCTTCGCCGCCTTCATGCTGCACTCGGGCGTCGGCCAGTTCTTCATGGACATCTCCGTGACTCTCGCCGGACGGTTCCGCGGCGGCCCGGCCAAGGTCGCCGTGGTCTCCTCGGCGCTCTACGGGACAGTCAGCGGCTCCTCGGTCGCGGACTGCTACGCGACCGGGAGCTTCACGATCCCGCTCATGAAGAAGATCGGCTACCGGCCGGAGATCGCCGGCGCCATCGAGGCGACCGCCTCGTGCGGCGGCCCGCTGATGCCGCCCATCATGGGCGCCGGCGCCTTCATCATGGCCGAGCTGACCGGCGTGCCCTACTTCAAGATCATCGTCGCCGCCGCGCTGCCCGCCATCCTCTACTACGCGGGCATCATGGCGACGGTGCACTGGGAGGCCCTCAAGCACGGCATGGGCACGATGAAGGCGGACATGCCGCCTCTCGCGAGCCTCCTGCGCCGGGCGCTCCTCTTCCTGCCCTTCGTCGCTGTGATCTACTTCCTCGAGATGGGCTACTCGCCGTCGAAGGCGGCGCTCTACAGCCTGTTCACCGCCGTCGTCGTCTCGTGGTTCGCAGGCGAGCAGCCGATGACGCCGAAGCGGATCTACGAGACGATGGGCGAGGCGATGCGCTCGGGCGTCATCATCGCCTGCGTGCTCGCGGCCTCCGGACTGATCGTCGCCGCGATGAGCCGCACCGGCTTCGCGCTCGCCTTTTCGAGCGCCATCATCAACCTCTCGGCGGGTTACCTGATCGTCGCGCTCTTCCTGATCTTCGCCGTCGTCTCCGTGCTGGGCACGGGCATTCCCACCACCCCCGCGTACATCCTGGCGGTCACGGTCGGCGGCGCGGCGCTCCAGAAGCTCGGTGTGGACATCCTCGCCGCGCACCTCTTCGTCTTCTACTTCGCCGTATTGGCCGACGTCACGCCGCCGGTGGCCGTGACGGCGTTCGCCGGCGCCCAGATCGCGGGCTCCAACCCATGGACCACGGGCTGGCACGCGTTCCGCATCGCGATCGGGGGCTTCCTGGCGCCGTTCCTCTTCGTCTACCAGCCGGCGCTCCTCATGCGGGGCTCGCTGCCCGACATCGTCGTCAGCTTCGTCTCCGCCGCGATCGGGATCGCGGCCCTCTCAGCCGTCGTCACCGCGTACATGTTCAGGCCGCTGAACCTCCCCAAGCGCGCCTTCCTGGCGGCGGTGTCCCTCGCAGCGATCGGGCCGAACCTGACGGTCTCGGTGGTGACGAGCGTGCTGCTGGTCGCCTTCGGCGCGTGGGACTGGTCGCGGGCACGGCGGGACGCGGTGCAGGCGGTCGGAATCGCCGCCCGCGGCTGCTGAGGCGGAGACAGGCCTGGATTATTCACGATCGCCTCACGTGGACCGCTCAGCAACCAATCCGCGCTAGGCGCGACGCGGCCCGAGGCCCGCGGCGAGCGCGCCGTGGACCAGCGTGACGAGCGAGACGATGTCGAAGACCGGCAGCCCCGTCTCGCGCTGGATGTCGGCGGCGTAGGGCGGCATGTTCGTGCACTCCAGCACGACCGCGCCGAGGTCGGGGTGCTCGCCGACGAGCCGGCGCGCCACCCGCACGTGCTCCTCGCGCGCAAGCTCCACGTCGAGCTCGAGCTCGTCGCCCAGGAGGACGCGCGTGAACTCCTTCTCCGTCTCCATGCCGGCGACGGCGATCGGAATGTCCCTCCCGATCCCGGCGCCGCGGAGGTGCTCGGCGCCGAGCGTCGCGGCGTTCACGGTCATGATCCCGACTCGCCGGCCGGCCGGCAGCATGCGGTGCACGAGCGGCACGAGCAGGAGGCTGGAGGTGAAGACCGGGACGCTGACGGCCGCGGCCAGCTCCGGCTGATACTTCACGAGGAACCCGCAGTTCGTCGTGATCGCGCCGACCCCCTCCCGCTCCAGCTGACGCGCGCCCTCGATGAACGCGGGCAGGAGCCCTTCAGCCCCGCGCCGGACGACGAGGTCGGGAGCGGCCCCGCTGACCCGGTGGTAGCGCACCGGGAAGGGAAACGTCGCCGCGTTCCCCATGTCGCCCGGAATGCGCGGGAACCGCGTGTCGAGCATGAGGATGCCGACGCTGAAGCCGTACTGGTTGAAGCCGCCGCGGACACGCTCCTTCGCCATCCCCTGACTCTACCCGATTCGCCCATCGGTCGAAAAATGGGATTCGCCGTCTCGTATTTCGAGAATCTAGTGCGTTCGAGGGATGGAAATGAGGCGCACGGCTCATTCCTCGTGGCGGCTCGCCCGCCGTACGGTGCGCCGCAGAGGATCAGGGCGTGCCCGATACCGCGAGCGACGAGCGCTTCCCGGAGTCAGGCGCCGGGCGTACCGTCAGGCTCCGGCTCCTGGGCCCGCTCGCGCGCCTGGCCGGCCGCCGGGAGACGACCTGCGTCGTCCCGGAAGGCGCGACGGTGCACGACCTCCTGCTGGCGCTGGCCGCGCGCTATGGGCCGGAGTTCGCCTCGGCCCTCCTCCGCGCACCCGGCGAGCTGCACACCCACGTGCGCGTCTTCGTGGACGGCGCCGATGCCGATCCGCACGACCCCGTCGCCGTCGGGCGCGCGGCGGCGCCCGAAGTCACCGTCCTCGTCATGCCCATCTTCGAAGGAGGAAGCCGGTGAGCCAGACGGCGGTGGACCAGTGGATCCCCTCAGCGTGCGGGCTCTGCTACGGCACGTGCTCGATCCGCGGGCGCGTGACGGACGGCGTGCTCGTCAAGATCGAGGGCAACCCGGACAGCACGATCGGCCGCGGCCGCCTCTGCGGCAAGGGCGTCAGCGGGATCATGACGCTCTACGACCCGAACCGGCTCGACGTGCCGCTCCGCCGGACCAACCCCGAGAAGGGGATCGGGGTGGACCCGGGCTGGAAGCAGATCTCCTGGGAGGAGGCGCTCGAGGAGATCGCGGCGCGTCTCCGGAAGATCCACGCCGAGGACCCGCGCAAGCTCTTCATCCAGCGGACGACCACCAACACCTCGCTGCGCGCGCCCTTCGCGGCCTTCGCCGCCGCCTTCGGCACGCCGAACTCCTGGGCGGCGGGCGGCGGACTCCACTGCGGCAACGGCGCCCATCTGATCGGCGGCATCATGCACGCCTCGTGGTCGCTGGTGCCGGACTTCGAGCACTGCCGCTACGCGATCTACTTCGGCGCCTCCAAGGGCCACGGCGCCGGGCACGTCGCCTGCACCAACATGCAGCAGGCGGCGGACGCGCGCGCCCGCGGGATGCGTCTCGTCGTCGTGGATCCGATGTGCAACTTCGCCTCGGCGAAAGCCACCGAGTGGGTCCCGCTCCGCCCGGGCACCGACGCCGCGCTGGCGCTCGCAATGGTCAACGTGATCGTGAACGGGCTCGGCGTCTGGGACGCCGAGTTCCTGGCGCCCAAGACCAACGCCCCCTACCTCATCGGCGCCGACCGGTGCTACGTGCGCGACCCGGCGACGGGCAAGCCGCTCGTCTGGGAGATCGGGCGCGGGGAGGCCGTGCCGTACGACGCGACCGGGAGCGCGGACCTGGCACTGGAGGGCGAGTACCAGGCGGCGGGCGTCGCCGCGCGCCCGGCTTTCGCACTCCTGCGCGAGCACCTCGTACAATTCACGCCGGCCTGGGCCGAGTCCATCACCACGGTGCCGGCCGCCACCATCGAACGCCTGGCGCGTGAGTTCGCCCGCGAGGCGATGGTCGGTGCGACGATCGTGCTCGACGGCAAGCGCCTGCCCTATCGGCCCGTGGCCGCCATCTACTTCCGCGGCGCGCAAGGCCACAAGAACTCCGTTTACAACTGCCTGGCCATCGAGCTGCTGAACCAGGTGGTGGGCGCGGCGGACGTTCCCGGCGGCGCGCTCGGCTTCAATCCCGTCTGCTACGGCCACCCGGACACGGGCAAGCCGTGGTACGAGCCGAAGCCCGGTCCCGACGGCCTCATGATCACGGGGACCTGGGTCGCGCCCCACCTGCCCTACCCGATCGCCGAGCCCAAGCACCCGGACACGATGTCCCTCAACGGCCTCTTCCCGCTCGGCATGTTCGGGCCCACCATGGCCTCGAGCGACCAGGAGGAGCTCTGGAGCCGCTTCGGCCTGCCGTACCGGCCCGAGATGATGCTCAACTACGGCGCGAACTCGCTGATGAGCGTCGGCAACAGCGAGACGGTCGCCGAGACGCTCGAGCGCATCCCGTTCATCGTCTCACTGGACGTGGTGCTGACGGAGTTCAGCGAGTTCGCGGACATCGTGCTGCCGGACGCGTCGTATCTCGAGTCGCTCGACTCGCGGCCGAACGTCCCCTTCATCTTCAACCACCCCGCGGGGCTCGGCGTCTGGAGCTGGCCGATCAAGCAGCCTGTGGTCCCGCCCGCCGGCGAGCGCCGGCCCGCGGCCGAGGTGCTGCTGGAGCTGGCCGACCGGGTCGGCATTCGCGAGGAGCTGAACGCGACCACGAACGCGCTGCTCAGGCTCGACGGTCCGCACCGGCTCGCGCTCGAGCGGCGCTATACCCACGAGGAGATCTGCGACCGTGAGCTCCGGACGCACTTCGGCCCCGAGCGCGGGCTCGACTGGTTCAAGGAGCACGGCGTGATCTCCTGGCCCAAGCGCGTGGAGGAGGTGTACTGGCGGCCGTTCCTCGGCGTGCGGGTGCCGATCTACTGGGAGTTCCTCCTCCACCTCGATGCGAAGGCGCGCCCGATGGCGGCCATGCACGGGCTCGAGTGGGACGAGGGCTACTACGACCCGCTGCCGCGGTGGCTCCCGTGCCCGTCCCACGAGGAGCCCGACCCGGCCTTCGACCTCTGGGGCTTCTACTTCCGCGACACCATCCACACGAACAGCTTCACGATGGAGAATGCCTGGCTCGACGAGGCGGCCCGGATGGACCCGATCTCCTACACGATCGCCGTCAATACCGCGACGGGCCGCCGCAAGGGCCTCCACGAGGGCCAGGAGGTCTGGCTCGAGTCGCCGGCGGGCCGGCGCGTGCGCGGGCGCGTGCACCTCACCGAGGCCGTCCACCCCGAGGGCGTCGGCGTCGGCGGCTGCGCCGGGCACTGGGCCAAGACGCTGCCGGTCGCGCGGGGCAAGGGTGTCTTCTTCAACGAGCTGCTCGAGATCGACTGGGCTCACACCAGTCCCGTGAATCTCAACCTCGACACCTGCGTCAAGCTGAGGATCGTGCCATGAAATACGGCATGGTGATCGACCTCAAGCGCTGCGTCGGGTGCTACGGTTGCCAGCTCTCCTGCAAGGCCGAGCACGGCACGCCCCCGGGCGTCTTCTTCGCGCGCGTCGTCAAGCGCGAGTTCGGCACCTATCCGAGCACGCAGGTGGTCTTCCTGCCGATGCTGTGCTTCCACTGTGCCGAGGCGCCGTGCGTCGAGGTGTGCCCGTCCGGCGCCTCCCACTATCGCGAGGGCGGCGTGGTGGACATCAACAAGGACCTCTGCGTCGGCTGCCGCGCCTGCATGCAGGCGTGCCCGTACGGCGCCCGCTACTTCAACGACGAGCCCGGCGCGTACTACGGCTCGCAGGGCCTCACGCCCTACGAGGCGGCCAAGTATCCGGCCCACCCCGGCGGCGTCGTGATGAAATGCAACTTCTGCATGCACCGGGTCGCGCAGGGGCTCGAGCCGGCGTGCGTCGCCAACTGCGCCGCGCGCGCCCGCACGTTCGGGGACCTCGACGACCCGCAGAGCGACGTGAGCCGGCTCATCAAGGAGCGCGGGGGGGAGCAGCTCCGGCCGGAGCTGGGCACCAATCCTTCTGTCTACTACCTGCCGCCGGCGTGACGGAGGACGGGCCATGCGGACAAACGCAGCCTACCACCAGCTCATCGCCGACCTCGGCGCCACCTTCCGCCCCCAGCGCACATGGGTGGAGGGCCGCGGCCTCTTCCTGATCGCGGGGCACTTCCTGTCGAGCGTGGCCGCCGGCGGCTGGCTGTTCGCGCTCTGGTGGGAGAACCGACCGGCGGCGCTCGCGGCCTTCGCGGCGGGTGTGCTAGCGGCAGTGGCGCACCTGCTTTTCCTCGGGCGGCCGGAGCGCTTCTGGCGGATGTTTCATGCGCAGCGCTCCTGGATCGCGCGCGGGTTTCTCGGCACCAACGCGTTCCTGGCGGGGGCGGCGTGCGCGCTGGCCTTCCCCGGTACTTCGCTGGGCCGGCTCGGCGTCGTCCTGTCGGTGGCGGGCGCCGTCCTCCTCATCGTCTACAAGGGCAACGTCTACGCCGCGTCCCGGGGTGTGCCGTTCTGGAACTCGCCCGTCCTCCCCGTCCTTTACGCGACGTACGCGATCCGCGGCGGGCTCGCCCTGCACCTGGTGCTCGCCCCGCTCGCGGGCGGTGGAGCCGGGCCCGGGGCCGAGCTGATCGAGCTGTGGGTCGCGGTGTCCGCCGCGGTGATGCTCGGCTTCTACCTCACGGTCATGCGGGGGGCCGGCCTCGCCGCGCGCGCCTCCGTCGGCGAGCTCACGCGCGGGCGCGTCGCCGTCGCCTTCTACCTCGGCACCGTGGGTGCGGGGCTGATCGCGCCGATCGCCCTCGGGCTCTCGGGCGTCGCCGGCACGCAGTCGGCCGCGGTCCTCGCGTTCGTCGGCGCGCTGTCGCTCGGCGGCGACTTCTTCGCCAAGTACACGATCGCGAAGGCAGGCATCTACGTTCCCCTCATGCCGGCCGGGCGGGCGTAGCCGGCAAGGCGGTCCGTCGAGGCGCGACGGTGAAATCGCTCGGCCGCGGCCTGGACATCCTCGGCTCGTTCGCCGAGCGGCCCCGCCAGCAGTTCGCGGATCTCCTGGCGGCGACGCGAATGCCCCGAAGCTCCCTCTACCGTTTCCTGGCTCTTCTCGAGGCGCGCGGGTTTCTCCGTCGTGACCCGCTGACCGGAGAGTGGGGCGCCGGGATGCTTCTCTATCGTCTGGGGAACAGCGCCGTGTGGATCCAGGAGCTGCGCCAGGCCGCACGGTCGCTGATGCCGTCGCTGGCCGCCACGACGGGCGAGTCCGTGTACCTCTACGCCCGCGATGGCGCCAATCGGGTGTGCGTGGAGGCGATCGAGTCCACGCGAGGTCCGATCCGTCACGCCGTCAAGCCCGGCAGCGTCTTCCCGCTGCACCAGGGCGCTTCCGGCAAGGTCATCCTCGCCTTTCTCTCCGACGCCGAGCGCGACTCCCTCCTTCCCGAGGGCGTGGCGCGCCGGCGCGGGTTGCCCGCCGAGATCACCCGGATCCGCCAGCAGGGCTACGCCTACAGCGAGAACGAGCTGGCGGACGGCGCCTGGGGCATCGCGGTGCCGATCCTGGACCGTGCCGGCGCCGGCGACTGCGTTGCCTCCCTCGCGGTCGCCGGCCCGCTCGCGCGCTTCGAGCGGAGCCGGGTCAGGCAGTACATGCGGCTCCTGCGCGCGGCCGCGGGTGCCCTTGCACAGGATTCTCGTTGACAGCACACTGGGCGTCGTCCCTGGAGTCGCGGAGGAGGCTATTCCGGCCGCGCAGGGCGGCCGACGGGAGGAACGCACGATGGAAGAGATGGCGGCAGGACCGACGACGACGGGCCAGGTGACCGGAGCCCCCGGAAGCGGCGCGCCGGGCCCCCGTGATCTGCGCGAGTGGCTCGGCGCCGTCGAGCGGATCGGCCAGCTCCGGCGGATCAAGGCGGAAGTGAGCCGCAACGAGGAGATGGGCGCGATCACCTACATGGCCCATCAGGAGATCAACGCCCCCGCCCTCCTCTTCGAGAACATCAAGGACTCGCCGCGAGGCTTTCGCGCCCTGTGGAATCCCATCGGCTCCAGCGTGGACCGGTTCGCGCTCGCCATCGGCGAGCCGCCGGGCCTCGGCGTCATGGAGCTGATCCGCCGATGCAAGACCAAGCTCACGAGCCCGATCCCGCCGGTGGTGATCGAGGGCGAAGGGCAGCCCGTCAACGAGAACCACGTGCGCGACGAGAAAGTGGACGTGCGCGTGTTCCCCGCCTCCCGCCACTGGCCGCGCGACGGCGGCGAGTACGTCGGCACGTGCGATGCGATCATCACGCGCGATCCCGACGGGGGCTGGCTGAACGTCGGGTGCTACCGGCAGATGGTCCAGGGCAAGAACCAGGTGGGCCTCTACCTGTCTCCCGGCAAGGACGCGCGGTTGCACATCGAGCGCTACTGGAGCCGCGACGAGCCGGTCGAGGTCGTCTGCTGCTGGGGGATCGACCCGGCGACGTTCATCGTCGCCTCGCAGACGTTTCCCAAGACCGTGTCCGAGTTCGACTACCTCGGCGGCCTCCTGGGGAGGCCGGTGGAGCTGGTGAAGGGGCAGGCGACGAGCCTCCTCTATCCGGCGCGCGCCGAGATCGCTGTCGAGGGTGTGATCGCGCCCGGCGCGCAGAAGCTCGAGGGACCGTTCGGGGAGTTCACGGGCTACTACGGCCGGCCCGAGGACTACGCCTTCCTCGTGGAGGTCAAGGCCGTCCACTATCGCGACAACCCGATCCACACGAACGCGCTCATGGCGGATTATCCGGCCAACGAGTGCGCGCTCCTCTATGCGGTCGCGCGCTCGGCGCGCATCTGGAACGACCTCGACCGCGTCGGCGTCCCCGGGATCAAGGGCGTCTATTCCCACCCGGCGGCCGCCGGCGGCTTCGGGATGACGATCGTCTCCCTCGAGCAGCGCTACGCCGGGCACGCGCCCCAGGCCCTGGCCCTGGCCGCGCAGGTGCCGGGCGGGGCCTACTACGCCAAGTGGATCGTCGCGGTCGACGAGGACGTGGATCCCTCGAACACCAACCAGGTCCTCTGGGCCATGGCCACGCGCTGCAACCCGATCGAGGACATCGACATCCTGCGCCAGACGTGGTCCACCTGGCTCGACCCGACGCAGAACCCGCCGGAGGAGCGCCCGTACGGGTCCAAGGCGCTCATCAACGCGTGCATGGAGCACCGTTATCTCAAGCAGTTCTCGCGCCGGACGAAGATCCGCCGCGCCACCTGGGAGCAGGTCGCCGCGCGCTGGAGCGAGCTGGGGTTCTCCGGCGCGCCGCCGAAGCTCTGGGCGCTGGACGAAATGTAGGCTACCATCGTCGGACCCTGGTCCGGACAGCCGCGGAGGACGAACCGATGACATCACGCTTCCTGATCCCGTGCTTCGCAGTGCTCGCCGTCGTCGCCAGCCTCCTGGTCGCCTCCCCGGCCGCCGCCCAGAAGGCGGTGAGCATCGGCACCAACCCGCCCGGCACCGCCTACTACACGATCGCCAGCGGCATCGCGAAGGTGGTGAGCGACGTGGGCGCCGTGAAGATGGCGCTCCAGCCCTACGCCGGCACGAGCACGTTTCTCCCGCTCCTCAACTCGGGCGAGCTCGAGTTCGGCCTCAACAACGCGGTCGACATGGCCCTCACCTACCGCGGGCCGAGCTTCAAGATCGGCGGCCGCAACCCCTTCCCGCACGCGCCGAAGATCCGCCTGCTCATGAACGGCTCGCCCTTCCACGTCGGGCTCCTCGTGCGGAAGGACTCGCCTGTCAAGAACGTCTACGACGTGAAGGGCAAGCGCTTCACCGGCGAGTATCCGGCGCACCTCGCGGTCTGGTACAACATGTTCGGCCACCTCGCGAGCGCGGGCCTTGGCTGGAACGACGTCAAGGTGGTGCCGGTGACCGCCGTCAACGAGGGTGTGGACGCGCTCGTGCAGGGGCGTGCCGACGTCACGGAGCATGCGATCGGCTCCGCGAAGGTGCGGGAAGCCGACGCCGCGGTCGGCGTCCGCCACGTGTCCAATGACTGCTCGCCGGAGGGCGAGAAGCGGCTGCGGGCGGCCGTGCCCGGCTACTACCCGCGCTGGTTCAAGGCGGGCTCGGCCGTGGCGATGGTCGAGGACACCTGCGTGATTTCCTACGACCTCTACATCAACGTCGGCGACAAGGTGCCCGACCCGATCATCGAGGCGACGCTCAAGGCCATCTGGGACAACGTGGACAAGCTCGCGCCCATCCACCCCCTCCTCAAGGAGTGGACGCGCGATCGGGCCGTGACGAAGGAGATGACGATCCCCTACCACCCGGTGGCCGTCCGCTTCTACAAGGAGCGCGGCGTCTGGACCCCCGAGCTGGACCGGATCCAGCAGAAGCTCGAGGCACTCCAGCCCTGAGCGCGGCGCCTCCCGCGTGACCGACGTCATCGTCAAGTACCGCGCGCTCGGCGGCCCGGCGCGGGTCGTCGAGCGCGTGCTGCTCCTGCTGCTCACGCTGGTGGGCGCCGCGTGGGCGAGCGGCGTCCAGCACCACCTGCCGTGGGCGTTCTTCAACGAGCAGTACCTCGGGCTGTTCCTCGCCCTCGGCCTCTCGCCGATCTTCCTCTGTACGCGCGCCTCGAGCCGCGCGCCTCACGACCGGGTGCCCCGGTACGACTGGGCGCTCGCCGCCGGCGGGCTGGTGGTGGGAATCTACGTCGCGGTCCTGTATCCGAAGATCGCCTACCTGCTGGGCGTGCTCACGTGGGAGCGCGTCGCCCTCGGCGTCCTCGCCGTCGGGCTCGTCCTCGAGGCCGTGCGCCGCGTCGCGGGCTGGGCCCTCATGTGGGTCGCGGCCGTCTGCATCCTCTATGTGAAGTTCGCCTGGCTCTTCCCCGGGCTCCTCTACGCGAAGGGCTCCTCGTGGGAGCGCATCGCCGTCTACCTCTACCTCGACAGCGGCGGCATCTTCGGCCTGCCGCTCGCGGTCACGGCGAGCATCGTGGTCGCCTACATCTTCTTCGGCCAGGCGCTCTACACGGTCGGCGGGGACAAGTTCCTGACCAACGTCGCGGTGGTCGCGATGGGCCGCTATCGCGGCGGGCCCGCCAAGATGGCGGTCGTGTCCTCGACGCTCTACGGGACGGTCTCCGGCAGCGCCGTCGCCAACGTCGTGGTGGACGGCGCGATCACGATCCCGATGATGAAGCGGGCGGGTTATCCACCGCACCTGGCGGCGGCCATCGAGGCGGTGGCGTCGAACGGCGGCCAGATCATGCCGCCCGTCATGGGCGCGGCCGCGTTCTTGATCGCCGAGTACCTCGACATCCCGTACGGGCAGGTGGCGCTCGCGGCGCTGGTGCCCGCCCTCCTCTATTACCTCGCGCTGCTCGTCCAGGTGGATCTCGAGGCCGCCAAGCTCGGGCTCGCCGGCCTGCCGCGGGAGCAGATTCCGCCGCTCCGTTCCGTCCTGCGCCGGGGCTGGGTGTTCGTCGTGCCGCTCGCCGTGCTCGTCTACACGCTGATGGCCGCGGGCTGGGAGGCTGGCCGAGCGGGCATGCTCGCGGTGGGCGTGACGCTCGTGGTTGGAGCCCTCCAGAAGGAGACGCGGCCGACCTGGGGCCGGCTCATGGACATGCTCGAGGCGACCGGGCGGACCATGCTCGACCTCGTCGCCATCACCACGCTCGCCGGCCTGGTGATCGGGTCGCTCCAGCTCTCGGGGTTCACTTCCAAGCTCCCCATGGTGCTCACGAGCCTCGCCGGCGGCAACGTGTACGTGCTCCTCGTCCTCACCGCGATCGTGAGCGTCCTCCTGGGCCTCTCGCTGCCCACCACCGTGGTGTACGTGACGCTCGCGGTGCTGGTGGGCCCCGCGCTCGCCCAGCTCGGCGTCGTCCCGATCGCCGCCCACCTCTTCCTGTTCTACTTCGGGATGCTCTCGCTGATCACGCCGCCCGACTGCCTCGCGACCTACGCGGCCGCCGCGATCGCCAAGTCCGACTTCTGGAAGACGGGCTGGACGGGCATGCGCCTCGCGATCGCCGCCTACATCGTCCCCTTCGTGTTCGTGCTCCATCCCGCGCTCATTCTCCAGGGGACGCTGGAGGCAATCGTCACCGCGCTCGTGACCGCGGCGATTGGCGTGGTCCTGTTGGCGATCGGCTGCGCCGGCTACCTGTTCCGCCCGCTCGGGTGGTTCAAGCGCGCGTGGGCCATCGCGGCCGGCCTGCCCCTGCTCGTCCTCCCCACCCACGGCGCCTGGGTGGCCGGCGAGATCGCCGGCTTCGCGCTCGGCCTCGCCCTCGTCCTGATCGAGCGCGTGGGCTCGGCGCGGACGCTGCTGGGCGCGAGCGCGGCGAGGCCCGGACCGTGAAACTCGACGTTTTTCCCCACATCCTGCCGAAGCGGTTCTTCGACCGGATGCTCGCGGTCGCGCCGCCGACTCTCCATCTCCAGAAGCGCATGCGGTCCATCCCCGTGCTGGTGGACCTCGCCGAGCGCCTCCGCATCATGGACCGCTACGAGGGCTACGCCCAGGTGCTCACGCTCGCCTCGCCGCCGATCGAAGCGCTCGGCGGCCCCGACCTCACGCCGGACCTGGCCCGCCTCGCCAACGACGAGATGGCGGCGATCGTCGCGAAGGACCCGGAGCGCTTCCCTGGCTTCGTCGCGTCCCTCGCGATGAACAACCCCGAGGCGGCGCTCGCGGAGATCGACCGCGCGATCGCCGGGCTCGGCGCCACCGGTGTTCAGATGTTCTCGAACGTCAACGGCCGCGCGCTCGACGGGCCGGAGTTCCAGCCCCTCTTCGACCGGATGGCGGAGCACCGGCTCCCGATCTGGCTCCATCCCGCGCGGCCGGCGTCCTTCGCCGATTACGCCGGCGAGACGCGCTCGCGCTACGACATCTGGTGGGCGTTCGGCTGGCCGTACGAGACGACCGTGGCGATGACACGGCTCGTTTTCTCCGGGATCTTCGACCGGCATCCCGACCTCGCGATCATCACCCACCACATGGGCGCGATGCTCCCCTACTTCGAGGGGCGCGCGGCGGGCGGGCTCGACCAGCTCGGCAGCCGCACCGAGGACCCGGACGACGCGGCCGCGCTCGGGCGCCTCGAGCGGCGCCCGCTCGACTACTTCAAGATGTTCTACGGCGACACCGCGCTCTTCGGCGCACATCACGCCATGGAGTGCGGGCTGGCCTTCTTCGGCGCCGACCGCGTGCTGTTCGGCACCGACATGCCCTTCGATCCCGAAAAGGGGCCGGGGTTCATCCGTGAGACCATTGCGGCCATGGAGCGGATCCGGGCTAGCGCGGAGGAGAAGACAAAGATCTACGAGGGAAACGCGAGGCGTATGCTGAGACTTCACTTGAAGTGAGGATGGAGAGCCGCCCATGACCAAGCGCGCGAGCATCGAGTGCACCGCCGAGGCGTACCTGGAGCTCCTGGCGGCCCGGGGGGTGGAGTACCTCTTCGGGAACGCGGGGACGGACTTCGCGCCGATCATCGAGGCCTACGCCCGGCGCCACGCTCACGGCCAGCTCCTCCCCCGTCCGATCACGGTGCCCCACGAGGTGCCGGCCGTCGCCATGGCCCACGGCTACGCGATGGTGACCGGGCGTCCCCAGGTGGTGATGGTCCACGTCATCGTCGGCGCCGCGAACGCGCTCGGCGGCGTCATCAACGCCGCGCGCTCCAACGTCCCGATGCTCTTCAGCGCGGGGCGCAACCCGATCACCGAGGCCGGCTTCCGTGGAAGCCGCACGCGCCAGATCCACTGGGCGCAGGAGTCCTTCGACCAGGGGGCCATGTTCCGCGAGTTCGTCAAGTGGGACTACGAGCTCAGGAACTTCCCCCAGCTCGAGACCGTGGTGGATCGCGCGCTGGCGATCAGCCAGGCGGAGCCCCGGGGACCGGTGTACCTGATATTGCCGAGAGAAGTGCTGGCGGAGAAGCAGGACAGCTTCGAGTACGCGGACCCTCCCCGCGCGCCCCGGCCGAGCGACGTCGTCGCGGCGCCCGAGGCGATCGCCGAGGCGGCGCGCATCCTAGCCGCCGCGAAGAACCCGATCATCAACGTCAAGGCCGGCGGACGGGATCCGCGCGCCGTCGCGGCCCTGGTGAGGCTGGCGGAGGCTGCGGCGCTCCCCGTCGTGGACCACTTCCACACCCACATGAACTTCCCCCAGGATCACCCGCTCCACGCCGGGTTCGACGCCACGCCGTATCTCGACGAGGCGGATGCGCTCGTGGTGATCGAGTCAGACGCCCCGTGGTTCCCGAGCCAGAAGAGCCCGCGGCCGGACGCGAAGCTCGTCCAGGTCGGCGTGGACCCGCTCTTCTCCCGCTACCCCATCCGCGGCTTCGGCGCCGACGTGGCGCTGGCGGGCGCCCCGTGTCTCACGCTGGACGCGCTGACCGAGGCGGTACGCCCGCTGCTGGACAGCCGGGCCGTCTCCGAGCGTCGCGCCCGCTGGACCGCGGAGAACGCGAAGCTCCGGGAGAAGTGGGCCGCCGCAGCCCGCCGCGCTCAGGGCGACAGCCCGATCGACATGGTCTGGCTCTCGAAGTGCGTGGGCGATCTCGTTGACGAGCGGACCATCGTCATCAACGAGTACGATCTCGACGCGACCCAGGCCTGCTTCAGGACGCCTGCGAGCTACTTCAACGCGCCGCCGGCGGGCGGGCTCGGGTGGGGCCTCGGCGCCGCCCTGGGCGCCAAGCTCGCCGCGCCCGACAAGACCGTGATCGGCTGCGTGGGCGACGGCGCCTACATCTTCGGCGCCCCGACGGCGGCGCACTTCGTTTCGCGGGCCTACGACATCCCGGTCCTCTTCGTCATCTTCAACAACCGCGCCTGGAACGCCGTGAAGCGCGCGGTCCGCGGCTACGCCCCCGACGGCTGGGTGGCGAAGACGGGCTCGATGCCGCTCTCCGATCTCGAGCCCGCGCCCGACTACGAGCTGGTCTGCCGCGCCTCGGGCGGCCACGCCGAGCGCGTCGAAGACCCCGCCGAGCTTCCCGCCGCCCTCGCGCGCGCGCTCCGCGCCGTGCGCGAGGAGAATCGTCAGGGCCTGCTGAACGTCATCTGCAAGAAACCGTGAGGCCGTGATCCGCAGGGCCGCCGCGCTCGCAATCCTCATCGCCCTGGGCCTCGTCGCCGCGCCCGACCCGACGGCGGCCAGCAGGCGGGAAAGGTTTACAGTATCGGCGCTCGGCGTAACGATTCCGCCGGCCATCTTGCTCCGGGCAAACGAGATCGTTCAGTGACCATGCGGATCCTGGCGACAGGGCCGTTCGGCCCCTCCGAGGAGCTCGGCCCGCTGCGCGTGGCGGGCCACGAGGTCGTCATCGGCTGGCCCGTCGACGAGATCCTGGCGGTCCGGCGCGGCGAAGTCCCCGGACTTGTGGTAAATGCGGAAGCAGCGCCCCTCTGGAGGAAGCGACGATGACGGTGCTCGACGCCGACGGCCACGTGACCGAGACCTACGAGCAGCTCGCGAAGTATCTCGACGAGCCCTATCGCCGGCGCCCGCTCACCTTCCCGTGGTACGCCGCGGACGGCTGGGACCGGCGGCTCGTGGACAAGTTCCGCGATACGGCGGGGAACGCCAAGCAGTGGCTCGAGGCCCTCGACCGGGGTGGCATGGAGCAGGTGGTGCTCTACCCGACGCTCGGCCTCTTCATGAGCTTTCTCCGGGACCGCGAGTGGGCGGTGAGGCTCTGCCGCGCCTACAACACGCTGCTCCACGAGGAGTTCATCCGCGTGAGCCCGCGCCTCAAGGCCGTGGCGCTCCTGCCGGTCCAGGATCCGGAGGCCGCGGCGAAGGAGCTCGGCCGGGCGGTGCGCGAGCTGGGCCACGTGGGCGGGATGCTCGCGGCCGACGGCACTCACGTCCTCGGCGACGAGCGCTTCACCCCCATCTACGAAGAGGCCCAGCGGCTCGACGTGATGCTCGCCGTGCATGCCTCCGGCTCGCACCTGGGCGGCGGCGGTGTCGAGCTGTTTTCCAGGTTCATCCAGGCGCACACCTGCTCCCACCCGTTTGGCCAGATGCGCCAGCTCACGTCCATCATCCTGGAGGGCATCCCCGCGCGCTTCCCCGAGCTCCGCATCGCCTTCCTCGAGGCGGGCGCGGGCTGGGCCCCGTACTGGATGGAACGGATGGACGACGAGTACGCCAAGCGCGGCGAGCTCGAAGCGCCCGCGCTCGCGAAGAAGCCGAGCGATTACGTGCGCTCGGGGAAGATCTACTTCTCGTGCGAGGCAGACGAGTGGCTCCTGCCGCAGGCGCTCGAGCACGTCGGCGAGAACCAGATCGTCTATGCCTCCGACTTCCCTCACTGGGACCACAGCTTCCCGGGCTCCATCGACGAGATCAGAAACCGCGGCGACCTCACCGACGCGCAGAAGAAGAAGGTGCTCGCCGACAACTGCCGGAGGCTCTACAAGCTATAGGCATGTCGGGCTCGGTTCCCTCGCGACGGTCCTCCTCGGCCTTGCCCTCGGCCTCGCCGTGCTCGCGCCGGACCTCGGCTGGGCGCAACAGGTGGCGAGAATGCGCCGGGTCGGAGTCCTGAACGCCCAGCGAACGGTGAATCCGGAGTTCTTCCGCTGCCTGCAGGAGCGCGGCCCGCTTCGTGGTCAACATGAAGACCGCAAGAGTGCTCGGGCTCACCATCCCGCCCTCGCTGCTGCTGCGCGCCGACCAGATCATCGAGTAAGATGCGAGGGCATATGATCTCCCGCCTGACACGGCCATGCAGTAGGCATCCGAGTCGCAGCCAAGAGGAGCGAAGACCATGAAAACCCGTGGCCGAGCCATCACTGGCGCCGTGGTCTTGTTGTCGATTGGGCTCCTGCTGGGTCAACCCGCGGGTCACAGTGCTTCCCCGACCGGCCCGTCCGTCGTCGGCCCGCTTGTGGGCGCAGCCGTCACGCCACAGTTGAGTGCTCGTATCGTGGACCTGCCGATCAGACAGCCCGCACGTCAACCCAACCGTGACGTGGACTCCCGCCGCAACCCTCTCTTGCTCCGGCCCGATGGGACCACGCCCGGCAACATCGTGGGTCCGTCCGATCCCTTGTTGCCCGGAGACGGCGTCATTGACGGCCGCACTCCCGCCCCCATCTTGAGCTTCGATGGCACCGGCAACCTCTCGAGCGTCACTCCCCCGGACCCGATCGGCGCGGTCGGGTCGACGGAATACGTCCAACTGGTCAACGCCACCTACATGGCCGTGTACGACAAGAGCGGCAATCTGCTCCATGGCCCCGTCCAGCTGAATGACCTCTGGGCGAGCGGCGGGTGCGCCAGCAGCAACTCAGGCGATCCGGTCGTGGTCTACGATGTCCTGGCCGACCGCTGGATCGTGGCGCAATTCCGAGCGGGCTTCGCCGACGGCATCTGCATGGCGGTTTCGCAAACGTCCAGCGCGCTCGGAGCCTTCTACACCTACGAGTTCGCCTTCCCCGACTTCCCCGATTACTTCAAGATCGGCGTGTGGCCGGACGCCTACTACCTGGGGAGCAACGAGACCAGTTACAGCGCGTACGCCATCGACCGGGCGAAGATGCTGAGCGGGTTGTCTGCGTCCTTCGTCCGCTTCACCGGCGAGACGAACTTCCTCATGCCGGCCACCGTCAACGGCTCGAGCCCTCCGCCCAGCGGCGCGCCCGGCGTCTTCTACACCTTCAAGGACGACTCGTTCCACGGCGGGCTCGACCGCCTGGAGATCTTCGAGCTGCGCGTCGACTGGACCGCCCCAGCAAGCTCCACCTTCGTCCGGACCGACACCCTCGCCGTCACCCCGTACACCTATACCGTGTGCGGGTTCTTCAACTTCAACTGCATCCAGCAGCCCCTGGCCCTTCAACGAGTCGATGCGGTGTCGGAGTGGCCGATGTGGCCGCTCGCGTACCGCAACTTCGGCGACCATCAGACGCTGGTCGCGAACTTCACGGTCGATGTCGGGAACGATCGGGCCGGCATTCGCTGGTACGAGCTTCGCAAGAGCAGCGGTGGTTGGGCCGTTCACCAGGAGGGCACGCACGCCCCGAGCGGTCAAGATCGGTGGATGGGAAGTGTCGGGATGGATGGATTCGGCAACATCGCCCTCGGCTACAGCATCGCCTGGCGGAGTGGAAATCCTCGCACCCGCATGTTTCCTTCCCTGGCGTACGCCACCCGCCTGGCCACCGACCCGCTGAACGCTCTCCAGGAGGAAGTTCTGCTCGTCGCCGGCAGCGCCCCGCAGAGCGGCAGCAATCGCTGGGGCGATTACAGCGCGATGAGCGTCGACCCGGTGGACGACTGCACGTTCTGGTACACGGGCGAGTACTACACCTCGCGGGGCACCGAGTGGCGGACCCGGATCGGCACCTTCAAGATGCCGGGATGTCCGTGAGCGGCGCGGCGCACGCGGGCGGCGCACGACCAGTGCGATCACCTGTCAAGCCATTTGTGAAAGTTACCGAAGCTAGGATCATCACGCCATTCACGAGGTAACCAGGTGATGGCGAGGGAGTGGGGCGCGGGCGGCCTTG